>JALTLP010000058.1 GCA_027001895.1 Chromatiales bacterium
TACAGCCTGCTTCCTTCCACAGAACGTCATCGATATTTTTGAATGTTTGTTCGAACATGTTTTTCTTCAACCTTTTTGGTTTGCGACTTGTGCAGAACGATTACCACCTCTGACATCGGCGTCCCTCTGGTCTGCCAAGACCAGACGCTCATACTCTTCTACCGACAATACGACGACAAAGGGCCGCCCATGCTTCTGAACAATGACTGGCTCCGCACGGGCTGCATCCATTAACCGCCCGAACCCGTTTTTCGCGTCTTTTGAGGAAATATGCTTCATATCAATCACCAGTTATGGCTATTTCAGCCATAATGGCCAAAAACAGCGCATTATGCAACTGCGTAATTTAAAACAGGTTTTGCCACAAATTTGCCAAATCCAGGCATAATCTCTGAAAGCAGCCCCCAGGACTCCTGCGCTTCTTTAGCCTCAAAACCATATGCATCAAAAGTTACCTGTATGCCCACATGCCCCATTAATTTTTGAAGTCTTTTGAGATTGGTGTGCTTCTGTATGAACATCGAGGAAAAAAAGTGGCGTAATGTATAAAGCGTATATCTTAGTCAGCACAGTAACATTGCCATTAATTTCTTCCTCTAATATTAGCTGCGCTTCTTTCATTAGGTGATACCAAGCTCTTGATCGAAAATTATCTACAGTTGCGCTGTTCCCGCTTTGTAGCGGTATAGTGAATTTGGAGACTACAACAAAGGTAAATGGCTTTACCAAATAGGCTACCTGTTTGGCTTAACCGATGCTGCACCGGATGGTACGTTGAAGTTTGTTGTTGAGTACGAGTTTAGGTAACGAGTCATTCCCACTTGACGGAGCCCAGTCATTGTTTTTCATATCCGGCTGACTAACACTTAATTAAGCTGCCCGTAATGCATTGTGGTTTTTGTGGCAAAAGAGCGCAGCGATGCCACAAAAGGTGCAATGTGTTATGGGTCAGTTTGAATTTCTTATAAGGATTAATTTTTCTCTATAAATGGCCGCAACAAAAAACCAACCGCTGATATTCCACATAAATATAAAACCAACCAAAATGCGTTATTAAATAATGTTTCTAATAACATTAAAGAAGCCTTTAAAGCAAATAGCTTATGCTTTATAACCTCACATTTGGCTTGTGATTTTTTCTGTTTACTACAATCAATTTTCTCTGTAATTTTAATTTGCAGCTTCTCTTCTAATGTATATTTTTCTTTGTATGCCTCAATATCCTTTTCATATAAAAATGGTCCATATTGTGATAGCGACAACATTGCAAACGAAATTAGAGCTACACCTCCTTTAAAAATTCCACTATAACCTTCTTTACTACATATTGTTTGGTATAAGTATCCAACCAATTTATCAATGTTATTCATTTTTCATCCTAGCATAGAGATGATAAGTATCAATTAGCCAGCCTGAGTTTGTGTGATTGATATATTCTTTAAAAAATTCAGGCTTGAACTGTCTGATTAATAGACTCTTTGTAACTTTCAACAAGACTATTAATTTCTGCCTGTAGTTTTTTTGCATTTGACATCATATATTCCGACCTTCGTGACGTTATACCTTCAGTACCATCAATATTAATGGTTCCAAAATTAAATAACCAAGCCCAAAAGCTGGTATTGTATGAAGCATTATGGATTTGATAGGGTGCGTAATTATATTCAAATTTTTTCCATGGAAGAATACCGCCTTTTATCGTAACACCACCAGTATGAACAATACATTCAACGGTGTTATTTAAGAACACATGATATATTGTACTTAAAATGACTATAACCAATAAAGACAATATGATTAATTTTTTAACGTAAACTAAAACATGTATAGTGCTCTCTGATAATTCAATATTAAAATTGCTTAAAAATGAAGAAACACGATTTTCCGTAATTTCAGGCATATAATAGTACATAGCAATAAAAATCCCCAGAAACAAAGTATTACCAAAAACTATTAACGCCGAAGATAACCAGTGTTTCTTGATTTTATAAATAATTTCCATTTTTATATTTCCACCTAAAGAAAAGGATCATCGAAACAACTTGTTTTGTGTGTTTACGATTCATCTTTTAATTTAAGCGCCTTAAGTTTATATTTATCTGCTACATGCACAGCAACAGTAGAAAGTTTAATAAACGCATTTTCTGGCGCCACTTCATTTAACAAGGGCGTTTTCTGTTTTTCAATATTTGACATATGAATATATTTTTTATTCTTTCTCATCATCTTTATCCTCGTTATCCAGATCAAATCCACCTGAAGCCAGTCCCTTCGGCTCTTTATTAGAATCTGACAGCATCGACTCCATTTGAGTTTTTACTACAGAACGTGCCACATCTTCTAGTGATGGTTGTTTTTTCTTTTTTCTATGTTCGTGTAAAGACTTTACTTTTTTATCTGTCATAGTGTTAATCCTGATAATTTTTTATACAAATAATTTCCCTTAGCAACATATTTGAATCCCTCTGCAGCATAATAATTTTTCACTGCGTCATTTAAAGGATTCATCACTCTTATTTCAGAAGCTCCTAACGCTGATGCGTATACAGCCATTGCCGCAATCACGGCAGGAAATACTTTTATTTCTCTTTCCTCTGGACTCCCCTCTATCACATCCAGACGCAGCGATGTACCAGCATAAGTAGGACGACCTAAAGATAAACTAACAAGCTTATTCTTGTGCCAAAGTGCTAATTCAAATCTTTTGGGATGACGGAATCTAAAAGAGCTATATCCTTCTACCCAATTCCAGTCAACAAGACGTTCCGGTAAAAGTGTCCACATTTTTGATGCTTTTAAAGCAGCTTCATCAATGAGTTTGAAACGCAAAGATAAACCTTGCGGAACCTGAGAAGATATTGCTCTAAGAGCGGTTTTTCTTATTTCATTGTAACGCCGTTCGGCATCTAAGTGTGTCGCTAACATTTCCAATCCTCCATAATTAAAATATGTATGCAAATCAAACAGACATCAGTACGTTGAATCGTTATGCCAATAATGCTCTTTTACTTTGCTCGGCATACCTAAGGGTGGGAGAAACTTAAAACCCCATCCCCGGCGGCATTTGTCCTTTCATGCCTCGCATCATTTTCGCCATGCCACCTTTACCCATTTTCTTCATCATTTTCTGCATCTGGGTAAATTGTTTTAACAGGCGATTCACGTCCTGCACCTGTGTGCCGGAACCGGCGGCGATGCGACGCTTGCGCGAACCTTTAATAACTGCTGGAAACTGGCGTTCATGCGGTGTCATCGAATTAACGATGGCAATCATTCGGTTTATATTTTTAGGGTCGACCTGACCTTTCGCTGCCGCAGGTAAATTCCCCATGCCGGGCAGTTTATCCATTAAACCGGCAATGCCGCCCATTTTATTCATTTGTTCAAACTGTTCTTTAAAGTCTTCCAGGTCGAAACCTTTGCCTTTTTTAATTTTTTTAGCGAGCTTCTGTGCTTTTTCGACATCAATATTTTTTTGTACATCTTCAACCAGTGAAACCACGTCACCCATATCAAGGATACGTGAGGCCACCCGGTCTGGATGAAACACTTCCAGTGCCGTTGTTTTTTCTCCGACACCGAGGAATTTAATCGGCTTGCCGGTTATCTGCCGAATCGACAATGCCGCACCACCGCGGGCATCACCGTCTGTTTTGGTCAGCACCACACCGGTTAATGGTAAGGCTTCATCGAAGGCTTTGGCAGTATTGGCTGCATCCTGTCCCGTCATGCTATCGACCACAAACAGGGTTTCAGCAGGGTTAGCAACCTTATGGATGGCCTTGATTTCATCCATCATTTCAGCGTCAACATGTAAACGACCGGCGGTATCAATGATGACGACATCAATCTGTTTAACGGCAGCTTCTTTAATGGCCTTTTTGGCAATATCCACCGGTTTTTGTTTTTCGTTACTCGGGAAGAAAGTTGCGCCGACTTCGCCGGCCACGGTTTCGAGCTGCTTGATTGCGGCTGGGCGATAAATATCGGCACTCACAACCAGGCTGGACTTTTTCTGGCTTTCTTTAAGCCAGCGTGCCAGCTTGGCAACCGTTGTGGTTTTACCCGCACCTTGTAAACCGGCCATTAAAATAACCGCTGGGGGTTGAACGCTTAGGTTCAGGCCCGTGCTGACCTCACCCATCATTTTAACAAGCTCGTCGTTAACGACTTTAACAAAGGTCTGCCCTGGGGTGAGGCTTTTAAGTACGGCCTCGCCCATCGCCTGTTGGCGAACATGCTCGATAAAGTCTTTAACAACCGGCAGTGCAACATCGGCCTCAAGCAAAGCCATGCGTACTTCACGCAGGGTGTCTTTAATATTGTCTTCTGTAATACGACCCACACCACGCACGTTGCGTAGCGTCTGGCCCAGGCGTTCGGTTAAACCGTCAAACATAGTCGTTAACTCTGAAAATAGTAAAATTTAATTGCAAATTATAACCTATAGCGGCTGTTTAAACGCAACTCAGCGGGGAAATAAATGGCATTAAACACGGGTTAAAAATGGAAGGTTTTATGTCCTTGCAGAGAATGAATTACCTGGCCTGAAATAGCCTGCTTGCATTCTTGCAGGATAATGTTTTCTACGCCCGGTTTATTATGGGTAATATAAATGTCCGGATGGTGTTGCAACTTTTTTATATCATCACCAAGCAAGGCTGCACAATAATGACCGGCAATTTTGCACAGCTCCTTGTCCGTATTGGCAAAAGCCGCCTCGACAATCAGCACATCAAGGTTATTATGCCTGTTTAAGGCATCCCAGAAAGTGTCATTGGTGGTAGTATCGCCACTGAAGGCAAACGATTTACCCGCACTTTCAACCCGGTAGCCCACACCTGCCACAGCATGATTAACCTTTATCATCTCGAAATCGCGACCATTAAGATCGATAGACTCCCCCGGCTCCATAATGCGGTATTTTAAGACCGGCGCTTCGGTTGGCAGCCTGGAAAAGTCGGGCCAGATGGTGTTATTAAAAATATGGGTTTGCAATGCATTAAGCGTTTCTGCCTGGGCATGGATAACAACCGGCTGCTCAATTTTTTCGAATATGGTATCAATCAGTAACGGTATACCCGCAATATGATCCAGATGAGAATGCGTCACAAAAATATGCTTTATCTGCGACATTTCCTCAAGGCTTAAATCCCCCACGCCAGTACCGGCATCGATTAAGATGTCTTTGTCTACCAATAAGCTGGTCGTTCGTAAATCGACCCCAACTCCGCCACTGCACCCCAAGACCCTCAAATCCATCGAGTTTTCCTAATCTCTTTTATTAATTCTGTATCAGTATAAATCATATTTTTACGATGTCATTTTTATGCTATTTTTGTACAAATAACGACCATATTATGCCTGCTTTGGCGCTAATTTATAGCGTTAATCTGCATTTTTAGCATGGATTTTGTTCAGTTGTCTGCCGACCTGCTCACAGCCCTGCTTTTTGTCATTAATGAGAAAGCGCCGCATAAATTAACTTTTATTTCGGCTTCAAGCTATGCGATGATTACTTAATTAATATTCAAATTAAAACACAACAAGACCACAATAAATGATTTTAAGCATTGTTTGTATTACCTTTTACCTGCTTGCAGCCGCAATTATGCTGCGCCATACCCGCTCAAAAACTGACAGCGGTCTATCAAAACCCAAACTACTGGCCGTTGGCATGGCTGCGGTTCTGTTACATGCCTATATCCTGTTCAGCTTCAATCTGTACTCACCGCAAGGCCTCGACTTAAGCGTATTTACTGTTTTATCCCTTGTCAGCTGGATAACCGCCAGCTTTCTTATACTTGCCGCGCTTAGTCAGCCGGTTGAATGCCTGACCGTGCTGGTATTTCCTTTGGCCGCCGTTACCCTGTTACTGCGGATTATAAGCGACCAGCATCATTACCTGTCAAACCTGTCGAGTGGCCTCGAAACCCATATCCTGCTTTCTATTATTGCCTATAGTGTTCTAAGCATTGCCGCCGTACAAAGTCTTCTCCTTTATATACAGGACTACCACCTGCACAATAAGCAACCCGGTGGTTTTATCAGTGCCTTACCATCCCTGGAAACCATGGAAGTCCTGATGTTCAGGATGATTGGCCTGGGGTTTATCCTGTTAACCGTTTCCTTAATATCAGGCTTTCCTTACCTGGAAGATATTCATCAGCAACATTTAACCCATAAAATAATACTGTCTTCGATTGCCTGGTTTGTCTTTGCAATCCTGTTATGGGGGCGCTGGCAATTTGGCTGGCGAGGTCAGATTGCCATTCGCTGGACAATAGGTGGCTTCGTATTACTAATGCTGGCTTATTTCGGCAGTAAAGTGGTGCTCGAAATTATTTTGCAACGCCCGTAAAGCGCTTCTGCGCTTGACAGCTTGCTCTAAAATTCATAAAACTAGACTAACGCAATAACACGGGTCATAACCTCTTTGGACACACTCTCTCTAGAAATGCTGTTTGGCATTCTGGTTTTTCTTATCCTGGCCTCGGGCTTCTTCTCCGGATCTGAAACAGGTTTAATGAGCTTAAACCGTTACCGTCTGCGCAACCTTGCTAATAAAAAACACAAGGGCGCTATCAAGGCTCAACGCCTGCTTGAAAACCCCGAACGTATTATCGGTATGATTTTGCTGGGTAATAATTTTGTAAATATCCTTGCTGCAACCATTGCATCAATTATTGGTATACGTTTATTAGACGATGCCGGCCCCTGGGTTTCTACCATTGTGCTTACCGGTATTGTACTTATCTTTGCCGAGGTCACCCCTAAAACACTGGCCGCACTGCACCCGGAAAAATATGCCCTGCCTTCGGCTTATATTCTTGAACCCTTATTAAAAATATCCACGCCGTTTGTCTGGATTATTAATAAAATTACCCGCTTTATTTTACAATTACTCGGGATATCGGCAAAACAACAATCTGCAACAAGTTTAAGCAGTGATGAAATCCGTATCGTGGTGAATGAGGCCAGTTCAATGATACCGAAGCAACATCAACGCATGTTGCTCAGTATACTGGATCTAGAAAAAGTCACGGTTGAAGATATTATGGTGCCACGTAACGAAGTCACTGGTATCGACATCGAGGATGACTGGCAAAGCATACGCAAACAACTTTCCAGTTCCCAGCATACCCGTTTACCTGTTTATGCCGGTGATATCGACCATATTATCGGGCTTATCCATGTACGTAATGCAATTAACCTGTTCCAGAGCACGGAAAACAATAAAGAAAGCCTGCGTAGTATTATCCGTGAAGCCTACTTTGTTCCTATATCCACGCAATTGCATACACAATTACTCAACTTTCAGAAAGAAAAAAGACGTATTGCACTGGTCGTTAATGAGTATGGTGATATCCAGGGGCTTGTTACCCTCGAAGATATTCTTGAGGAGATCGTTGGTGAATTTACCAGCGACCCTGCGGCAAGCAATAAAGATTTTCACCAGATGGAAGACGGTACCTACCTGATTGATGGCAGCGCTTCTATCCGTGACTTAAACAAACTACTGCAATGGGAACTGCCCACCGACGGCCCGAAAACAATCAATGGGCTGATTATCGAATACCTGGAGCATATCCCGGAACCGGGTACCAGTATGCTAATCGCCGACCACCCGATGGAAATTGTCCACACAACCCGAAATACCGTGAAAACAGTGCATATTGACCCGAACTGGAAGGTGAATATAAACAATAACCAGCCAGTAGATAAAAATACGGATTAAACGGTATAAAAATTCCGTCTAAAGGCCCTGATTAATGTACAGAATTCTTAAATGCAGGCTATAATCCATAAGAATACTTATTATTATCATGTAATTACCACAGATTAGGAGTGGCTTAGTGTCGAAATTGACGCTTTCTTTCAAGGGCAAAGTACTGAAGTTCTTCCCGATTAAAAACGGCACCATGCTGGTCGGTAGCGACCCTTCCTGCGACATTTATATCGACAGCCTGGCTATCGATCCACAGCATTTGCAAATTGATACCGAACAACAGACTTCCCGGATAAAATCCCTGTCTCAGGAAACCGGCACATTTGTTAATCAGCAAAAAATTGATACTCATCAATTGCAGGACGGTGACAATATTCAGGTAGGTAAACATACCTTAAGTTATAGCTTCGAAGAGGTGCCCGAAGAAGAAATGCTGCAGGCAATAAACAATACGGCTGACGACGATATCCAGGTGGCAACAGGGCAACATGATGCGATTAAAATTCCAGAAGACACTGTTACCGAAGAACAACCGGCTCCCGCAGCAAGCAAAAAACTCGATGGCTGGCTGCAAATTATGTCCGGGCAAAATCTTGGTAAAACACTCAGCTTGCATCGTTCCATGACGAATCTAGGTAAACCCGGTTTAGCCACAGCGGTTATTGCACATCGTGAAAACGGTTATTTTATTTCACAACTCGAAGGCAAATTGCCTTTACAAATAAACTCGCAACCAACGGATCAACCAACTAAACTTAATCCAGACGATATTATTCAGATTGGTAATATCAAAATGCAGTTTTATCTGGAATAATCACCAGCACAATTCAGCCGTTAAATCGGAGGCTCATATGGAGCATCGTCGATTCACCCGTATCCCCTTTGATGCCGACGTACAACTGTACGATCCGCAAAGCAATAAAACATGGAATACTGAGCTTATTGATATTTCTTTAAAAGGTTTAAAACTTTCCCGCCCACTTAAATGGAATGATGCAACGCATACCCATTACGAAGCAACACTGATACTCGCCAAAGATGATATCGAAATAAAAATTCAATGCCAGTTAAAACATCATGATGATGCTGTGCTGGGTTTACAAACTATTCATATCGATGTGGACAGCGCCACTCACTTACACCGCTTGCTTGAACTTAATTTAGGGGATAGTAAGTTATTAGACCGTGAATATCATGAACTGGTTTCGCCAGGGATGACATAATAAAAATCCCGCCAGAAACAGGCGGGATATTCATCCATGACAATTACTTAACAACCGTAATTTCAGCATTCGCTTCCTTATTATGAATAAATACCAGATCATTTCCTGATGCTGATTTGTGGCATGCAATACACCCCTTATTCATTCCCTTGGCAACTCGACCTGCCAGTTTCATGCCCATTGGGTTTTTAAGCAACTCGCCACCTGGTTTGTACTTCACCCAGAACCAGTTATTATTATCCGGGTCATAACCTGCTTCGCGTTTTGCCATTACCGTAACCGACTTCAGGTATCTTGCCCTGTTACGCGCAACTGAGTTGACAGTAATGCCTTTGCCTCGATAATTACGTTTTACAATAACACGCTTGCCATTTATTTTTCCTTCTAAAACTTCGCGCACCTTTCCATGCGGTGGACCACCGACATACAATGTTGCTTTAGTCGTATTGAGACCGGCATTATTCATATTACGCCAGAGCGTTTTAGCATACGCCACATCTGCCGGTGTTCCAAAGGGTGGTTTCATCATTTTTCCACCTTGTTTACTGCTGGCACAGCTAACAACACCAATGGCAACCAGTGATACCAGCATTATTAATGATACTATTTTTTTCATCTTCGCATCCTCTTCTGATTTATTTAAAATAACGTTTTATTGCAGACCCAAATAATATCTTGTCCTTTTATTTCAAATCTGTTTAAACGGATTTAGTATTCAATACATACTAAGCCGATAAACGTTTGTAGGAAAAACCAAGTACGACACCCCATAAAAGATGTAACACCAAGGTGGCTACAGCAGCCATTATTCCCAGCTTTAAACCGAACAATCCTGCACCCGCCATCGGCATTGGCCCAATCATCATCAGCAACCATGCACCTATAGAAAACACCATGGCGCTGTTAATAACACTGCCCTGCAGTTGTTTAACCATCAGTGCAAATAATATTCCCCACACAAGTGAGCCAATCATAAAGTGTGCAACCCAACCCATAACAAGTGGTGCGTGCATCATATTTGCAAGCATCTTAATTGCATTCAGTTCAGGCATTACCCCCATTTTTGCTTTTAAAATCATGACTATCGACAACACCACAGTTGCAATAAACCCTGATATAATTCCTGCCTTTAAATTCATACTCTACCTCCGGTTATTATTATGAATACCCCAGCCTGAAAAGGCTGCAGCGTTTGTAACTACAACTTGGATGCAGCCAAACCTTAAAGGGTTACAGTTAATTTTAAAAAAACAGGCTGTTTAGTGGGTATTTAGAAGTATTGTCGGCTTTTATCTTCACAAGCTGACGGTGGGCGACAGTTTACTGGTTGTTACGTGCCTTAAGTATTGCTTTAACCAGATCCTCTGGTACATCATTGGGGATGACTGAATCTTCTGACTGATGGACTGCTTTAGTAGTTTCAATGGTTCGTTTATAAGCATCAAGGTATTGCCGGCATTCCTTGCACATACGTATATGCAATTCGAACTTGTTGCGCTGAGCAGATGAAAGTTCGCCGTCCAGATAATCAACCATAAAGTCATCAAACTCCTTACAGGTTATCATATTTGGCATGCTACGCAGCATTAAGGCTTTTAACTTTCCTGTTAATTTATTCTTTTTTACTGGTTTCATTACAACCCCTCATCTCGAAGTAATGGCTCGATCAGATTTTTTAATGCAGCCCGGCCTCTATGTAAACGTACTTTTACATTGCTTTCTGAAATACCAAGGCGTTGCACGACTTCATCCGTTGTATATCCTTCGATGTCTCTAAGCAACAAAACGATACGGTATGCATCAGGTAATTTTTTGATTGCAGCATGAATTTGTTCAGAGGCTTCGTTATTAGCCACAATATTGGCCGTACTGGCAAGATGCGACCAGTTAAATTCCACACGACATTCGTTTTGATCAAATTCAGACAGGTACTCATCGACCGGTTGCTCGGCAAGTCGCTTAAGCTTGCGTATTTTCATTAATGCTGTGTTGACAGTAATACGATGCAGCCAGGTTTTCAGGCTGGAGCGGTTTTCAAACTTGTCTAACCCCTGAAAGGCTGAAAGAAAGGCTTCCTGAACAGCATCTTCAGCCAGGGCACGCTCACCCAGTATCCGTTCGGCGACAACAAGCATCCAGCCAATATTATTCCGTACCAACTGTTCAGCATTTACTTCATCAGAAGTTTGCTGTTGTTCATCGTTGGAATCAATCATATAGTTTTTAACAGATTTACTTACAGTTTCAGATTTTATCCAGCGCTTCTTCCAGACGGGTAACAGTATAAACCGTCATCCCCTTCGGCATTTCACGCGGCGCATTGGCTTTTGGAATAATCGCCTGTTTAAAACCATGCTTGGCCGCTTCGTTGAGGCGTTCCTGTCCATTAGGTACCGGACGAATTTCACCCGCCAAACCCACTTCACCAAACACAATCAGATCTTCGGGTATCACTTTACTGCGTAAGCTCGACATAATCGCAAACAACACCGCAAGGTCCGCACCCGTTTCGGTAACCCGCACACCACCGACAACATTCGCAAATACATCCTGATCGTGTGTCATAATACCCGCATGGCGATTTAATACCGCTAACAACATGGCTAAACGATTTGTTTCAAGGCCAGTAGTTACCCGACGTGGGTTACCCAGATGACTTTCATCAACCAACGCCTGCACTTCGACTAACAAGGGGCGACTGCCTTCCAGTGTTACCATTACTACGCTGCCCGGCACAACTTCATCGTGGCGTGATAAAAATATAGCAGAAGGATTGGTCACTTCGCGTAAACCTTTTTCGGTCATGGCAAAAACGCCCAGCTCGTTAATTGCACCAAAGCGATTTTTAATCGCCCGCACTAAACGATAACGACTACCACTATCCCCTTCAAAATATAAAACAGTATCCACCATATGTTCTAAAACACGTGGCCCGGCCAGGGCACCTTCTTTTGTTACATGACCCACTAAAAACAAGGCTGTACCAGTTTGTTTGGCATAACGCACTAGTTGTGCAGCCGACTCTCTGACCTGTGCAACACCGCCGGGTGCAGATTGAATAGCCTCGGTATAAATGGTTTGTATTGAATCAATCACCATCACTCGTGGTTGTTCGACCTGGGCAATTTTTAAAATACTCTCGACCTGTGTTTCGGTAAGCACATTCACTTTATCTGTATTCAGGTTAAGCCGTTGTGCACGCATGCTCACTTGCTCCAGCGATTCTTCGCCTGTCACATATAAAGTTTTTGAGTTTTCCGACAATGCCACCAGGGTTTGTAATAGCAAGGTAGATTTACCTATGCCCGGATCACCACCAATAAGCACAACCGAACCGGGTACCAAACCACCGCCAAGTACGCGGTCGAACTCTTCGATGCCACAACTGTTACGTTGTAACTCGTTCACCTCAATATCAGATAAAACCTGCACCTTGCCATGCGATGCGTCACCCGACATGCCGCTATAACGCGGCATACGTGATGCAGTGGATGCCGACATTGCAGTCACTTCTACAAGCGTATTCCATGCACCACAGTCGGCACATTGACCACCCCACTTCGGTGCCTGAGCACCACATGCACTGCAACTGTATATTTGTTTTGCTTTAGCCATTATTCTGTTTCACCGTCATGGTACTCAAACGCAACGCGTTTTGTTACGCCGCAAAGTAATTCATAACCAATCGTCTCTGCTGCATCTGCTATTTCTTCTACGGGTAAGCCTTCGCCCCAAAGCACGACCTTATCACCGACTTTTGCATTGGGTTGAGTGCGCAAGTCGACCATGATTTTATCCATGGAAACCCGGCCAATTAAAGGAACACGCTGACCATTAACAAGTACGGGGGTACCATTCGGAGCATGGCGCGGGTAACCGTCACCATAGCCGATTGATACCACGCCAACAGGCATATCTTCCGGGCAGGTCCATTTACCACCATAACCAATCGATTCACCTTCGACTATTTTATTAATCGCAATTAATGCCGCGGATAAAGTCATGACCGGCTTTAATTTAAAGTCGTTATTCCTTTTTACAAAAGGATTAACACCGTATAGCATAATACCCGGGCGCACCCAGTGACCAAGTGAATCAGGCCAGCCTAAAATAGCGGCCGAGTTTGCCAGACTGGTATCGGCTGGATTACCTTCTACAATTTCGTTAAAAGTATTAATCTGCTTTTCTGTTTTATTGTCTTCAAGATCATCGGCATTTGCAAAGTGTGTCATTAAACCAATATCGGTATCTGCGCCAGTCGTTAATAAACGCTTATACATTTTTTTTACATCTTGTGGCGCAAAACCAAGCCGGTGCATACCCGTATCTATTTTTAACCACAGCTTTAAATTGCTTGCCTGTTGTTGATGAAGCTCAAGAAGAATAACCTGGCTGATATGATGAACAACTGCCGTGATATTATGTTCGTGCAGCAGCGCAAGATCTGCAACGGTTGTAAAGCCTTCAAGCGCGATAATATTATGTGAGACACCCACAGAACGTAACATAATGGCTTCATCAATGGATGCCACAGCAAAAGCATCTTCGGAAGTAAACTCCTCACTGATTGCTTTGGCAACCCGTGCAATACCATGCCCATAGGCATCGGCCTTAACCACCGCCATTATTTTCTGTGCAGGAGCATGTTGCCGGACTACGACAAGGTTATGTTTTAACGCACCCAGATTAATTACTGCGCGAGCAATACGACTCATTGCCGACTCCAGTTAACCTTCGAAGTTTGGTGCAATATTATTTCCGATATAATTTTCAAATTTAGTGTATTTACCCAGGAAGGTCAGCCGCGACATACCGATAGGACCATTCCTTTGTTTGCCAATAATAATTTCTGCCGAACCTTTATCGGGACTTTCTTCGTTATACACTTCATCACGATAAATAAATACGATTAAATCCGCATCCTGCTCGATAGCACCGGATTCACGTAAGTCAGACATAACCGGGCGTTTATTTGGGCGTTGCTCAAGTGAACGATTAAGCTGTGACAATGCAATGACCGGCACGCCAAGCTCTTTTGCCAGACCTTTTAGCGAGCGAGAAATTTCTGAAATTTCTGTTGCCCGGTTTTCACTGCTGCCACTAAGTTGCATTAGTTGCAAATAATCAATAACGATTAAACCCAGGCCATGTTCTTTTTTAATCCGCCTTGCACGGGCACGAATTTCCATTGGCGACATCCCCGGCGTGTCGTCAATAAAAATAGGCGCTTCGTTTAAAATATTCACTGCCGAAGTTAAGCGTGGCCAATCCGCATCATCGAGTTTACCGGTTCGTACTTTATTCGAATCAATTCGCCCGAGTGATGAAAGCATTCTCATAACAAGCTGATCTCCCGGCATTTCCATACTGAATACCGCCACAGCCTGCTTGGCCTTTACCGCCACGCTTTCAACAATGTTCATTGCGAACGATGTTTTACCCATGGATGGACGGCCAGCAATAATAATAAGATCTGATGGTTGCAGACCGGATGTTTTTGCATCGAAATCTTCAAAGCCGGTTGGCACACCGGTATAGGCAGCATCATTTTCAAACAGGGTTTGAATTTTTTCCAGAGTATCACCCATTAATTCAGTCACAGACTTATAGCCTTTGCCTGTTCTTGCGCCCTGCTCGGCTATCTGGAAAACCTGTTGTTCAGCCTTATCGAGGATTTCAGCACTGGTGCGTCCCTCGGTGTTATAGGCTGACTCAGCAATTTCAGTGGAAACCCTTATTAACTGACGCAGTACTGAACGCTCTCGCACAATCGCCGCATAGGCTTTTATATTGGCAGAAGTCGGTGTGTTTTTTGCCAGAGCACCGAGGTAACTTAAGCCGCCCACATTATCCAGCTCGCCCTGTTGTTCCAGCCATTCGGATAAAGTAATAACATCCAGTGGCTGATCGTTCTCGGCAAGCGCAGTGATTGCACGGTAAATTAAGCGATGATCGCGGCGATAAAAATCTTCTTCGGATATCTGGTCGGCAACCTGTTCCCAGGTGGTATTGTCAATCATTAAGCCGCCGATAACAGACTGTTCTGCTTCGATAGAATAAGGCGGTAACTTCAGCTTGTCTGCTCGGTCGTTTGATGCGTTAGGGAAAACAACTTCCTGCATGGTTATTATTCTTCTTTAGATTGTATAAACAAGGGATATAAAAATAATACCACAACAGTCCGGCAAAAGACTGCCTAAACTTTGGCATACTGAAAAATAAATTGCATAAGAAAATTAAAATATAGTAAGGCAAATAATATAACCCGGTGCATGATTGCACCGGGTTGGGAAGTAGTTACAACAGGCTTTTAAACTAAAAATCAGCTTTGCAAGCTAAGGTGTTGATTTACTCAGCTTCAACAACAACCTTGATGCTTTGTGCAACATCGCTGTGTACACGAATGGTAATTTCGTATTCACCAATAACGTGTATAGGACCTTCCGGCATGCTTACTTCCTGCTTGCTAATTTCAACACCGGCATCGGTGACGGCTTTAGCAATGTCGCTTACGGCAACCGAACCAAATAATTTACCTTCTTCACTGGCGTTGGCAGTAATGGTAATACTTGCCAGAGCAAGAATCTGCTCTGCACGTGCCTGAGCGGCGGCGAGTGCTTCAGCAGCGGCTTTTTCAAGTTCTGCACGGCGTTCTTCGAACATTGCCAGGTTATCTTTGGTTGCCAGTACGGCTTTTTTATTAGGCACCAGGAAGTTACGGCCATATCCAGGACGAACATTCACTTTATCCCCCAGGTTACCCAGGTTAGCGACTTTTTCTAATAAAATTACTTCCATCTTTATTTACCTCTGTTAAACAGTTCCCGTTAAAATATTTAAGGAACCGTGTTCTTTTCATTAATTTCTTTATTTATACCGGCTTTGTTCTTAAGCGGTAATTTGCCCAGTTGTCCGTTAAGCCAACCAGTGCAATTAATAATATCTCGTATGGCATAAATACCATCATTGCCACGTACAACATAAATAACCAGATTGCCCTCAGTTTGCGTACAGCCACTACATGGTGAGCCACTGCCAGCCCCTGAAATAAAAAAACAACCAACAAGGTTATCGCAATGCCCTTTACTGCTAAACCAGGCAGAGCATTAGCGGGTATAAGCATGGCCAGCAGGACTATCGCCAGCGCTATTACCGAAAAAATAATACCAAAGCGTAGCTTTCGGTACTCTTCACCAAAACCACCGGGGTGATAAAGCAAAGACTGCCACCAGCGAGCAATAAACAAACTGGCTGACATACTTAGTACCCAGTAAGCCGCACCAAAACTGATAATCTGCCTGCCAATATCATATATGATACTTTCCAGTTCCTGCTGTGTTTTAGCAAGATTGGAATCTTTTAAAAGCGGCAATAAGTTGTCCAGTACAACCTTGTTCCACTGTGCCTCGTAACTCACATACATTGTCGCCAGTACAACAGCAGCAAGCATGCCAACAATTGCAGCCACCATCACTACCAGTGACAATGAATAATGACTGGCTAGCAAGCGGGCTAAAAACCATACCGGCAACCAGTAAAATATAACGTACTCAAGCCCCAGTACCATCTGGCCGGTTAAGCTGGATATGCCCAGCATAAACACCGAGGCAATCACTGTAATCACTAAACCTTGCGCGCTGCCTTTAACAAGTGTCACCAGACCAATCACTGCTGCACTGAACAGGCCAAAGGGCGCAAAGAAAATGGCAAGCGTGGCAAAACCAATTACACTCAGAATTGCCTGATTACGGCCACGTAAAGCAAAGGCAGCAATAGCCTGCATATTTAAACCTTACAGGTTACTGGCTATGCGCGTCCGTATATGGAATTAAAGCAAGGTATCTTGCGCGCTTAACAGCAGTTGAAAGTTGACGTTGGTAACGTGCTTTTGTACCGGTAATACGACTGGGTACAATTTTTCCACTTTCTGTAATATTGGCTTTTAAAGTAGCAATATCTTTGTAGTCAATTTCTTCTACTTTATCAGCAGTAAAACGACAAAATTTACGACGACGAAAATAACGTGACATATTCTATTCCTTCCCGGTTATCTTAAGCAGCTGCTTCAGGTGATTGATCATCAGATGGGGCTTCTTCAACCGCCGGCTTTTCAGCAGGTGCGGAGTCACGCTCATCTTTTCTGGCCATAAGTGATGGCTCTGTGATTGCCTTCTTACGGCGAATGACCATATGACGGATAACCGCATCGTTAAAGCGGAAAGTGTTTGTTAACTCGTCCAGTGTTTCCTGGCCGCATTCAATATTCAGCAAAATATAATGCGCTTTGTGAATTTTTTGAATCGGGTAAGCTAACAGACGACGTCCCCAGTCTTCGTGACGATGGATTTTACCACCGGCGGCTTCGATGGATGCCTTGTAACGGTCTACCATTGCAGGGACTTGTTCACTCTGATCCGGGTGAACCAGAAATACTATTTCATAATGACGCATAAATGCTCCTCATGGTTAATAAAGCTTCCCGTAACAGAGGCCCCTTGGGGCATGCCGGTGAAGCAAGGAACTTAAAAATTATTTAAGGCGGCGAATTTTACTTTAAATTGGCAGGTAAATGCAACGAAATTGCGGCGAAAACGTACAAAGAACTCAAATTATGTATAACAATCCCAAATTGAACCTGCAATAGTTTCCCCCAATAAAATCAAATGGTTAGGGGTATAATGCTGAATCGGGCAACAACAAGCCTGAGAACAGGGCAGAAGCCAGCAAAAATGCCAGGTTTACACGCAGTAAATGAGTATTTTGAGTTTGCCTGTAACGCCGCAACTGGCTTCCTGTTATTCGCCAGGCAAACGTTGACGGACGGCTTCAAAAAGAACAACGCCGGTTGCTACCGATACATTTAAGCTTTCAACCGTACCCGGCATGGGTAATTTTACCAGCGAGTCGCAATTTTCCCGGGTTAAGCGGCGCAAACCTTTGGCTTCTGCGCCCATAACAATGGCTAACGGGCCTTTTAAATCCTGCTGGTACAGGCTGGTTTCTGTCGCCAGGTCAGTGCCAATTATCCAGATGCCGCGCTCCTGCAAAGCCTTTAAACAACGGCTTAAATTGGTAACCTGCACAAACGGCAAAATTTCTGCCGCACCCGATGCAACCTTACGCACCGTTGCCGTCATACCGCAAGACTTGTCCTTTGGTACAACAATGGCGTGTACCCCGGCTGCCTCGGCAGTACGAATACAGGCACCGAGATTATGCGGGTCGGTCACCCCGTCCAGAATTAATATAAAAGGAGCAACTTCCTGTTTGTCTAATAAACGATGTAGCTCGGTTTCGGATTTAACGGCAATGCTCGCCAGTGTTGCCACCACGCCCTGATGGCGCGCATCTGGCAAAGTTTCTTTTAACCACTGGCTGCTCACCCGCTTACATTCAATATTTTTTTGCTTTGCCAGCTTAACAATGGGTTCAACCCGTTTGTCTTTTCTGGACTGCTCTATCCATAGCTCGGTAACTTTAGCATCACCTTCCAATGCAGCAAGTACCGCATGAATACCATAGATCAGGTTACTCGTGTCCATCAGCGGTTTTTCTTTTTAAGCTGCTTCTTTTTTGTTGTTTTCTTTTTGGCCGTCTTTTTCTTAGCTATTTTCTTTTTGGTTATTTTCTTTTTAGCTGACTTCTTTTTGCTAACTTTCTTTTTTGTTACCTTCTTTTTAGCAACTTTCTTTTTGGCCGTTTTCTTTTTTGTCAGCTTTTTCTTAACTACTTTCTTTTTGGTGATTTTTTTCTTGCCTGTCTTTTTACCGGTTGTTTTCTTTTTCGCTTTTTTTCTGTTCGGCTTTTTGTTTTTAGCCGGTTTTTCTAAAGTTGTTACGGTTTCAGTTTTTTCAATCTCAGACTTGTCTTGTTGTTTGTTTCTGGACTTGTTTTTAGCTTTTCTACTTTCGTTATGTGTTGAGCGTTTGCCGGATTTTTTGTTTTTATCCTTGTCTTTAAAACGTTTTTTCTTTTCTGAGCGAGGTGTCATACCATCAGCAACCATTTCAAAGTCGATTTTTCGTTCGTCCAGATCCACTCTTGCAACCCGAACGATAACATCGCCACCGAGACCATATATTTTACTGGAATGCTCACCAATAAGCCGGTGTTTAACCGGGTCAAAATGATAGTAGTCATTATTAAGTCCCGATACATGCACCAGACCTTCTACAAAAATATCATTCAGTTCGACAAATAATCCAAAACCGGTAACCGTAGTAATGGTACCTGGGTATTCGTTACCGACTTTGTCGAGCATAAACTCGCATTTTAACCAGTCGTTTACATCGCGGGTGGCTTCATCGGCTCGACGTTCGTTCTGTGAACAATGATCACCAAAGTGCACCATGTCTTTATGATCATATAAGTATTTTTCAACCGATTGTTTGCTTAAAATATGTTTTATTGCACGATGAACCAGTAAATCCGGGTAGCGGCGAATCGGCGATGTAAAGTGCGCATAGGCATCGTAGGCCAGACCGAAATGACCGATATTGTCCGGGCTATAAACAGCCTGTCTTAAACTACGTAATAACACGGTTTGAATCAGGTTAAAGTCCGGCCGTGTTTTTATTTGAGCGACCAGTGTAGCGTAGTCCTTTGCCGTTGGTTTGTCTCCGCCCTGAACCTGTAAACCAAATTCGGAGAGGAACTTGCGCAGGTCATCCAGTTTTTCCTGGGTTGGCCCTTCATGCACGCGGTAAAGTGCTGGAATTTTATTCTTTAGCAAGTACTTTGCCGTTGCGACGTTAGCAGTAATCATGCATTCTTCAATTAACTTGTGTGCATCGTTTCGGTAAACCGGTACGATCTGTTCAATTTTCTGTTCACTGCCAAATTTAATTCTGACTTCGGTGGTTTCAAAGTCAATTGCACCTCGCTGGCTGCGTTGCTTACGCATGGCTTTATACATGCAGTGCAGGTTTTCAAGGTGCGGCAAAACTTCACTGTACTCGGCACGCAGCGCTGTATCATTGTTTTCCAGCATCTGCCCTACTTTTGTATAGGTTAAACGCGCATGTGAATACATAACGGCTTCGTAAAATTTATAGTCCTGTAATTTACCTTGCTTGCTGATTTGCATATCGCAAACCATACACAGGCGATTGACCTGCGGGTTAAGCGAGCATAAACCATTGGACAGTGCTTCGGGTAACATCGGGATAACACGTTCAGGAAAGTAAACCGAGGTACTACGATTTTGTGCTTCGCTATCGAGTGCCGAACCGGGCTTTACATAATTGGATACATCGGCTATGGCAACAAGCAGGCGCCAGCCATTTTTGTTGGGTTCGCAATAAACAGCATCGTCAAAATCACGGGCATCTTCACCGTCGATAGTAACAAGGGGTAAATCACGTATATCGACCCGCCCCTGTGTTTCACTGTCTGAAACTTCGGCTGGTAGCTGGCTGGTTTCACTTACAACATCATCATTCCAGTGATTGGGTAAACCGTACGAACGAATTGCCACGTCAATTTCCATACCCGGAGCCATGTGTTCGCCAATGACTTCAGATATGCGACCCAGAGCTTTGTGACGATTAGTAGGTTGCTGGATGATTTGCAGTGATACAATCTGGCCATGACTTGCACCGTTGAAGTCTTCCGCGGCAACCATAATGTCCTGGGTGATACGTTTATTGTCCGGCACCACGAAACCAATACCATGTTCGACAAAGAAACGGCCAACGATGGTTTCGTTTGCGCGTTCGAGGACCTCGACTATCCGCCCCATACGGCGGCCACGTCGATCTTCGCCGGCAACGCGTGCCATTGCCCGGTCACCATGCATCACTTCGCGCATATCACGTGGCGATAAAAACAGGTCGTCACTGTTGTCATCTGGAATAAGAAAGCCGAAACCATCCGGGTGGCCCTGAACCCGGCCAAGTACCAGATCCATTTTATGCGCCAGGCCATAACCACCTTTGCGGGTATAAATTAGCTGGCCATCGCGTTCCATGGCTCGCAGGCGTTTTTTCAGGGCAAAGTACCTGTCTTCGGAGACAAGATTAAAGTGTTCTGCTATTTGGTCCCGGTTTAATGGTGTTCCGATATGTTCGAGGTACGACATTATCAGCTCCCGGCTTGCTATTGGCTGGTCGTATTTCTGAGCTTCGCGCTCGGCATGAGGATCAATATTTTTGTGTTTAGGCATTCAGTTCTTCTGTTTATGAGTAAAGACGTTATTTTACAGTGATTTGATAATTTTTATCGACTAAATTGACACAAACAGTACTTATTAGTAAAGTTCACCCTTTCGCAGCCGATGTGGTGGAATTGGTAGACACGCAGTCTTCAGGTGGCTGTGCTTTCGGGCGTGACGGTTCGACTCCGTCCATCGGCACCATTTTTATAGTGTTAGTAATAGCTTCTTAAAATCCCTTTATAATTCTGATTCCAGATATCTGCGAAGTTAAAAACCTGTTTTGCTTATGTGTATCCCTGATTTACCAGAGCAATGTCTATACTTTCTACAATCTCAGCTGATTAAATTCGTTCGAAAGATATGAATATGGTATCTATATTTTTCGATAACAAATCATTAGCTAATTCATATTTTTAACAAAGCCCATATTCATCTTTAACCTCACATGTGAGAATGTGGTAAAAAAACATTGATGTCCAGGGTTAGGAAGAGAAAGGTTATGCTGTATTTGACAGCATAATTTACAAAGATGTTGCCGCTGTTACCCACTGCAAATAACAGTGGGTAAGTCAGGCTTAATATTACTTAGTTGTTCAAAAAAACTTTTATACTTAATACAGGTTTCGCTTAAATTTTATAAGGGTCTCTTAGTACAATGGTTTCTGCCCGATCCGGGCCGGTTGAAATAATATCAATCGGCACACCAATCACTTCTTCAATTTTCTTGATATAAGCTTTTGCATTGTCAGGCAGTTCATCAAATGTTTTAGCACCGACTGTGCTTTCTGACCAGCCCGGCATTTCGATGTACTTTGGTTTACATTCTTCGTAAGCATCGGCACCAATCGGTGGTGCATCAACATCTGCACCATTGTGGTCATAGCCGGTGGCAATGCGTAAGGTTTCGATACCATCAAGCACATCCATCTTGGTCAGGCAAATACCGGTTAATGAATTTATTTGAGCAGAGCGTCGTAAACAAACTGCATCGAGCCAGCCACAACGACGTGCTCGACCGGTGGTTGCTCCAAATTCGTGGCCTTGTTTAGCAAGGTAAGCACCAATCGGATCATTTAAATCTTCGCCGTCATAAAGTTCAGTTGGGAAAGGCCCGGCACCCACACGAGTTGTATAAGCTTTTGTAATACCTAACACATAATCAATATCACAGGGGCCCACACCCGTACCGGTTGCAGCTCCACCAGCAGTGGGGTTGGATGAGGTCACATACGGATAAGTACCGTGATCGATATCCAGCAAGGTGCCCTGAGCACCTTCAAACATAATGTCTTTACCCGCAGCCCGCATTTTGTGCAACTCGCCAGTCACATCGGTTACCATTGGGCGAATGCGTTCGGCCACTTCAAGACCAAAGTCCAGTACTTCCTGGAAATCCACTGTATCAACTTTAAAGTAATTTTTCAGTGCAAAATTATGGTAATCCAGTACTTCACCAAGGCGTGCAGCAAAGCGTTCACGGTGCAGCATGTCGCCCACTTTTAAACCACGACGTGAAATTTTATCTTCGTAGGCCGGGCCAATACCGCGACCGGTTGTGCCGATGGCTTTTTTACCACGTGCAATTTCACGCGCCTGATCCAGTGCGATATGATAAGGCAGGATGAGTGTACAGGCTTCGGAAATTAATAAACGACCATCTGTGTTTACGCCACTTTGTTCGAGCATATCCAGCTCTTTAATTAATGCATCGGGAGCCAGTACAACACCATTACCTATCATGCATTTAACATTGTCGCGTAAAATGCCGGAAGGAATTAAATGCAATACGGTTTTTTTACCGTCAATAACCAGTGTGTGTCCGGCATTATGCCCACCCTGAAAACGAACAACAGCATCTGCAGTTTCAGTTAACAAGTCAACGACTTTACCTTTACCTTCATCGCCCCACTGTGTGCCTACTACTACAACATTCTTACCCATGACTTAATCCAACCTGTATTTTATTAATTACAAAAATTCAAATTATTTAACAACCCAGTTACTGCCATCTTTAACAATAATGCGATCACATTGCATTGCCTGTGCATCACCTTGTTGTTCTGGTAACTCGACAACTACACGTTCACCTTGCTCGCGTAGTTGTTTTATTAACTTCTGCAAGGCTATATCATCTGATGCAGGCGCAAAGATACCCGGCGGTGACTCGCCGTTTAAACCAGTAAGCGATACCAGTGTTTTTAAATCTGCACTGAAGCCGGTTGCCGGGCGTGCAATTCCGAAGTCCTTCCCAATATCATCATAACGCCCACCCTGGGCAATGGCCTGTCCTTGCCCTGGTGCATAAGCGGCAAAAATAACACCGGTATGGTAATTATAACCACGGAGTTCTGACAGGTCGTAATGTAATTGAATACCATCCACCTGACTTTTAAACTGTTCGGCAATATCTTTTAAATTTTGTATGGCATTAACAACGTCTTTATTGGCTTTTGCAAATATTTTTACAGCCTTGTCAAAAACTTCCTTACCACCATTAAGGTCTGGCAAACTGGTCAGCATGGCTGACATGTTTTTATCAATTTTCCATTGTGCCATTAAGTCGGTCAGTTCTGGTTTTGCCTTGCGTTGCAGTACATCAAATAACTGATTTTCCTGGTCAGTTGTTAAACCCGCCTGTTGAACCAGACTACGAAAAATACCGGCATGACCAAGGTCGATATAAAAAGTATCAATACCGGTTAACCTTAATGTTGCAACCATTAATGCCAGTATTTCAGCATCACTATGTATACCGTTATGTCCATAAAGCTCGGCACCAATTTGTAAGGGACTTCTTGATGCTGAAAAACCCTGTGGCCGGGTATGCAACACCGTGCCTAAATAACAAAGCCTTGTCGGTGTATTCTGTTTTAAGTGATGTGCTTCAATACGTGCCACCTGCGGTGTCATGTCAGCACGAATGCCCATCATACGGCCGGTTAACTGGTCGGTGATTTTAAAGGTTTGCAAATCCAGATCATGGCCGGTTCCACTTAGCAGCGATTCGAGGTATTCAACAAACGGCGGCATAACCAGGTCGTATCCCCAGGTGATATACATGTCGATTAAACGACGGCGCAAGCCTTCAAGCTGTATAGCCTGGGCTGGAAGAACTTCTTCGATACCTTCTGGCAAGACCCAACGATTCGTGACTGTCATAATAGTTGCTTTTAGTTATTTTCAGTGTTTAAAAATATAAAGTAAAACCGTACCCAGTATCATGCTCAACAAACCCCATGTTCGAACATGCCTGTTATCCATTTGCAGGAACATTGACAAGGCTTTCTTGTATCCGTCCGGATTAATCGTTGGCAACAAGCCTTCTATTACCAGCACAAGCGAAATTGCCACAAGAAAATCTTGCCACATAATATTACCTAACGAAAACTAAATTTATTTTATACGGGTACTGAATCTGTATTTTATCGTAATGTTCAGCACCCGTATCCAGGAATTTTACTGTTTATCTGTGAATATTGCTTATTTTGCCTGCTTAAAGTACTTGAAAAACTCGGAATCTGGCTGAATAACCAGCAAATCATTACCATTGTTAAATGTATTGCGGTAAGCATCCAGGCTACGATAAAACGCATAAAAATCTTTGTCCTGATTATAGGCTTTAGCGTAAATAGCAGCTGCTTTTGCATCGCCATCACCACGAACTTTTTGCGCTTTTCGATAAGCTTCGGCCAGTAAAATAGTGCGCTGGCGGTCAGCATCGGCTCGGATTCTTTCCGCAGCTTCTGCACCCTTAGAGCGAAACTCTTTGGCAACCCGGGTACGCTCTGCAACCATTCTTCGGTAAATCGATTCACTGATAGACTGCTCGTAGTCAATGCGCTTAACACGTACATCAACAATCTCTATACCAAAGTTTTTGACGCCCACATTGCCCTTCTCTTTGGTTCGGTTCATTAACGCTGCACGTTCACCCGAGATGACCTCTTTAACGGTGCGACTACTCATTTCTGAGCGCAGGCCATCGTTTACAATAGTATAAATACGTGTGCGAGCAGTTAAGATACTGCCATTCATGGCTTTATAGAATGATTCAACATCGTTGATACGCCATTTAACAAAAAAGTCGACTAATACGTTCTTCTTTTCTTTGGTTAAATATTT
>JALTLP010000059.1 GCA_027001895.1 Chromatiales bacterium
ACAATCCATTTCACGTAGGGTGGGCAAGCATTTTTGCCCACGCAATAACCTTCCCGTGGGCAACAAAGCACTGCCCACCCTACACTTCACATGCCCTGAGCAATAGAGGCCGCCCCATCAACATTTCGTTGTAACCACATTTCCAATAGCGCCAGGTGCCACAACTTACTGCCCTGTAACCGGGTATGATAATCCTCAGGTTTAGCTAATAATTTTTCAACATAATCGGCCTGAAACAAACCCCGCTCTCTTGCGGCATCACTGTGCAGGGTTTCGCGCATGAAGTTTAAAAAATCACCACGCACATATTTTAATGCCGGTACGGGAAAGTACGCTTTTGGTCGATCAATAATGGGGTCGGGAACAATACCCCGGGCAATTTTTTTCAGTACGTGTTTGCCGTGACTTTGCAGTTTCATTTCCGGCGGCATTTGTGCAGCCAGTTCAACCAGCTCGTGATCTAAAAAGGGTACCCGTGCTTCCAGCCCCCAGGCCATGGTCATGTTATCGACACGCTTTACGGGATCATCGACAATTAACGTTGTAACATCCAGTTTTAATACTTTGTCTAAATACTCATCCGCATTGCCTTTGGCTAACAAATTTCGAACGAGTTTTCCGGTGTGGTCATCCCCCTGAAATTGTTTACTCACGGTTTGTAAATATTCATCGTGGTCACGATCAAAATAACGCGAAGAAAAACGCTGTAAATCATCTTCGCCCATCGCATTGTGCATTTGCGGGTACCAAAAATATCCACCAAAAACTTCATCGGCTCCCTGACCACTTTGTACCACTTTCACTTCTTTTGAAACTTGTTCTGAGAGCATATAAAAGGCAACGGCATCTTGCCCGACCATAGGTTCTGCCATGGCATCAACCGTATCCGGCAAATAATCTAACACCTTATCATTACGAATAAAAAACTTGTGGTGTTCAGTTTCATAGCGATCAACAATCTGATCTGAAAATTCAAATTCATTTCCTTTTTCTTCTGGTTGATCTTCAAAACCGACGGTAAACGTTTTGATATTTCCCACGCCCGCTTCAGCCAGTAAAGCCACTAGCAAGCAGGAATCTAAACCGCCAGAAAGTAAGACACCAACAGGAACATCAGCAATGGTTTTTCGTTTTTCTACTGCCGAACGTAACGAGGCGTGAATCGCTTCGGTCCATTCCTGTTGATCCATTTTTTCTTTTGGCCGACAAGCATCCAGCTCCCAGTATTCACGCTCACTCACCCCACCATCGGTGCTAAAACACATGCAATGTGCGGGACGCATTTTTTTTATGCCATTTAAAATAGTGTGTGGCGCGGGAATAACCGCATGTAAAGTGAGTTGGTGATGCAGGCCAACAGAATCAATTGAGGTATCAATATCGCCGGTTGCTAACAACGCCTGCGCATTCGAGGCAAATAGTAGCCGCTTACCGTTAAAGCTATAATACAAGGGTTTTATGCCCATACGATCACGGCCTAAAAATAAGCGCTGCTTACGCATATCCCAAATAGCGAAGGCAAACATACCGTGTAAGCGCTCAACGCAGGCCTCTCCCCATTCGGCATAGGCTTTTAAAATAACTTCAGAATCGCCACTGGAAAAAAAGTGATAGCCCTTATCCTGTAACTCAGAGCGCAGGGCGGGGAAATTATAAATGGTGCCATTGAACACCATCGCCAAACCTAATTGCTGATCGACTAATGGCTGGTTGGCGTGCTCAGATAAATCAATAATGGCT
>JALTLP010000060.1 GCA_027001895.1 Chromatiales bacterium
AAAAACATGTTAACAATCGAGTGTTCAAAGCCCATGTAAAAGAACAGCATGATTGGCATCCACATTGCCATCATCTTGCCACTGGCAGAAGTTGAAATCATCGCGCCCACAACCCCCATTGAAACCATCCAGTTACATAACATGCCGCGAATAAAAATGGTTATCCAGCCATCCACACCGTGTGATTTATAACCCAGCGTTCTGGCTTCACCGATATGACCCACTTTTGCAGCAATCACGCCACCGTCTGTGTTGTAACCGTAAGTCAGGATAAATGACATCATAAATGCAACCGTCAGTGCACCCGCGAAGTTACCAAGAAAAACCAGCCCCCAGTTTCTGAAGACCTGGCCAACCGTTACTCCCGGTCTTTTATCCAGTAATGCAAGTGGCACCAGGGTAAACACACCTGTAAGCAAGTCAAACTTCATCAGGTAAAGCATGATAAAACCAACCGGGAATAAAATAGCGCCGGCCAGTGGGGAACCGGTTTTAACTGCCACCGTAATTGCAAAAATAGCGGCAAGCGCCAGAATTGCACCGGCCATAAAGGCACGAATCAGAGTGTCCTTGTTCGACATGTAAACTTTAGACTCTCCCGCATCCACCATTTTAGTAACGAACTCTGTTGGTTCTAAATACGACATAGCAAATCCTCTTCTTATAATAAAAGTTAATGTAAAATTCCCATACTTGTTATGGCAAATACTATGCCAGCCAATATTCAGTGCAAACACGCTGCATTTATTGGTAACTTATCATTATTTGCAACATAATAGTGCGGCAAACAATATAACTGCACTATAAATGAGCTTATTTGTATCACCACGAAAGGAATTCAGTACATTGGAAAAATTAAAAACATTAGAGATAAATGTTGAAAGACCTGTTTACAGCATTATCTGGCTGCATGGGTTGGGAGCAGATGGCCACGATTTTGAACCCATTGTGCCCGAGCTGGATTTTAAAAACAAAAGCAAAACCCGCTTTATCTTTCCACATGCGCCCAGTATGCCAGTAACGATTAACAACGGCATGGTTATGCCCGCCTGGTACGACATTGTTGCACCACGAATTGATGCCGAGCAGGATGAAAAAGGCATACGCCATTCGGCCACACAAATTAGTCAACTGATTGATGCAGAAATAGAACGTGGTATTGAAAGTAAAAATATATTACTCGCCGGGTTCTCGCAGGGCGGCGCTATTGTTTTACATACCGGCTTGCGTTACCCAAAACCACTGGCCGGGATTATGGCACTTTCAACCTACCTGCCACTGGACACAACTGTTTCAACAGAAGCGACAAAAGAAAATAAAAACATTCCGATGTTTTATGCACATGGTACACAGGATCCGATTATTCCGATTGCATTGGCAGAAACATCGAAAATGTTTATGGAAAAGCTGGGCTATAAAATTGACTGGCACAGCTACCCGATGGAACATACTGTTATTCCGCAGGAAATTGATGATATTAGTCATTGGCTGGATAAAACTCTGGTGGACTAGCGTTGACTTTAGCAATCTTGTTTTATTTTAAACGTCAAAAAGGATTACTTCGTCATTTTATTCCTTCATAATGACAAACGATCAGTCATTGCGAGCGCACGAAGTAAGCGCGGCAATCTTGCTGTAAATAAAAAAAGATTGCTTCGTCATTTCATTCCTCGCAATGACAAAAAGGGTCATTGCGATCTCACAAAGTAAGCGCGGCAATCTTGGCTGAAAATCAAAAA
>JALTLP010000061.1 GCA_027001895.1 Chromatiales bacterium
CTGCTTAAGACAACCAAATAAATTAATTGTATAAAGCAAATATCACAAAACTGTAACAGAATTTAAAATGACAGATAAAATCATTAATTCTCAACTCGAACAAAAAAGTAAGGCCAAGAGTGAAACACGTCATTTTGAAATTTTTAATGACAAGCATATCCAGGTAACAACCAATAATCTGGTTGATGAAAAATCTTTTAGTATAAACCTTGGTTTGCTCGAACCCTGGCCGGTACGTCACCGTAAAATTTCAATTGCATGGTTATCTGCGGTTCTTTACTTTGCGATTAGTACACTTATTTATATCGCTTATTTAACATCACATCCTGACAGCTCACTGCTGGGAAAACTTTTACCTCTTATTGTTGTTTTTATCCTGTTAACCATTGCTTCGCTTATTATGTTTTATTATCGCTCACCGAATGTTACCGAGTTTCGCAGCCGTTATGCTGGCTGTGTACTTATCAGTTTTTTATACAACAAGCCCAATGCCAGTGTATTTAACAGGTTTATCGAGGAAATGAGAGCACGGATACTGACAGCCAGTCAGAATATTAAAATGGATAAACGCCGAATGCTGGTCATTGAATTAAAAGAACTGGATCGGTTAAAAAAAGAAGGGATACTCGAACCGCATCAGATTAAACAGGCGCATGATCGGGTTTCAAGCCTGAACTTTACACCCTGACCATCGCTAAACATCTCTCTAACCGTCAAAGCATACTTCAACATAAAAATCACCTGCATCAGTTTTAAAGGGCATCAGGATATTCTGACCTTTTGCCTTGTGAGCAATTTCATGTTCTTCTCCGGTAACAACCACCGGCGTTGCCATTCCTATATCGTAGCCTTTTTCTTCAAGCTGGGCTTTGGCACCACCAACAATCATATTGGTGAGTTCACCAACCAGATCAGTGACAGTATCATTGACCTCGGTGACATTCTCACCCAGCATTTTATTAACAATGGAGTAAACAACATTAGCCGGAAAAGAAATAGCCATTGAGCCACTAATGGTGGAGGTTGTCATTCCAATAATTCCTGAAACATCCCCGCGGGCAATGGTACCTTTTTTAATCGTCGGTTTTCCGGGAGTTACTTCCAGCATTGCCATCGTGGATAAAACATTTTGTACCGACGATAGGAACGGATTAATTATATCTGCTTTCATTTGAGCCCTGTTTTAGTTCTATGTTTGAACTGTATCGGCTCGATACTGGAATGATTTAGGCTATTTTGAGCAAAAACAGCGACTAATTTAACTGGTTTTTCCGATTTTAGATGCTAAAAGCGGGCTGAAGTTACTCCAACCCGCTTTTAAACTTTCTAACTCAGGCAGCCGAGGCTTTTTTGACCTGCTTGACAAAACTTAAGTTATCGTCCTTAACAACAATTTCTACTGTGTCACCTGGTAAAAACTCACCTGATAAAATGGCCTGTGCCAGCGGGTTTTCGACCAGTTGCTGGATTGAGCGCTTCAATGGACGCGCACCGTAAACCGGGTCAAAACCTGCCTGGCCAAGTTTATCCAGAGCTTCATCCGATGTAACCAGAGTAATATCCCGATCATGCAGACGTTCGGCCAGATGATCGACCTGAATCTTCGCAATAGAACGAATTTGCTCTTGTTGCAATGGTTTAAACACAACAGCGTCATCCACCCGGTTAATAAATTCTGGTCTGAAGTGCTGGCTGACTTCAACCATGACCGCGTCTTTAATCTCCTGGTAATTTACGTCACCTGACTGCTTGTTCAGAATTAATTCCTGAATTTGTTGTGAACCCAGGTTTGAAGTCATCACGATTACCGTGTTTCTAAAATCAACCGTGCGACCCTGACCATCGGTTAAACGACCATCGTCGAGTACCTGTAATAAAATATTAAATACATCAGGGTGTGCCTTTTCAACTTCGTCCAGCAATACCACCGAATAGGGCTTACGCCGTACTGCTTCGGTTAAGTAACCACCTTCTTCATAACCGACATATCCCGGCGGCGCACCAACTAATCGCGCAACAGAATGTTTTTCCATAAACTCGGACATATCAATACGCACCATGGCATCTTCTGAATCAAACAGAAATTCTGCCAACGCCTTGGTCAGTTCGGTTTTACCCACACCGGTTGGCCCAAGAAACAGGAACGAACCATTGGGACGATTTGGATCAGATAAGCCGGCGCGTGAACGACGAATTGCATCAGAAACAGACTGTACCGCTTCGTCCTGACCAATCACCCGCGTATGCAGTTCGTCTTCCATACGCAGTAATTTATCACGTTCACCTTCCAGCATTTTCGATACCGGAATTCCCGTCCACTTTGAAACCACTTCGGCAATTTCTTCATCAGTTACCGAGTTGCGTAACAAGGTTGTTTCCTGCATTTCTGCCTGTGCAGCCATGTCGAGTTGTTTTTCAAGCTCGGGGATACGACCATATTGCAATTCTGAAACGCGGGTTAAGTCACCGGCGCGTTTTGCTGCATCTGAATCCAGCCGTGCACGTTCAAGTTGTTCTTTAATATGTTGCGAACCTTGCAAGGCGGCTTTTTCGGCAACCCATATTTCATCAAGCTCGGCATATTCTTTTTCCAGCGCGTCAATATCCTGTTGCAGTTTTTCAAGACGCTTTTGTGACGCTTCATCTTTTTCTTTCGATAACGCTTCACGCTCAATTTTAAGCTGAATTAATTTACGGTCGAGCTTGTCCATCGCTTCGGGCTTGGAATCAATTTCCATGCGAATACGACTGGCGGCTTCATCAATTAAGTCGATAGCTTTATCCGGCAGTTGTCGGTCTGAAATATAACGATGCGATAAAGTCGCTGCCGAAACAATCGCCGGATCGGTAATATCAACACCATGATGCACTTCGTACTTTTCTTTTAAGCCACGCAAAATCGCAATGGTATCTTCTACCGTTGGTTCATCAACTAAAACTTTCTGAAAGCGACGTTCGAGCGCAGCATCTTTTTCAATATACTGTCGGTATTCATCTAATGTTGTTGCACCGATGCAATGGAGTTCACCTCGTGCAAGTGCCGGCTTTAACATGTTGCCGGCATCCATCGCACCTTCGGCTTTACCAGCACCGACCATGGTATGAATTTCATCAATAAATAAAATAACCTGGCCTTCCTGCTTGGCAAGGTCGGTTAACACCGCTTTTAAACGTTCTTCAAAATCACCACGGAATTTTGCACCGGCTAATAACGCACCCAAATCTAAAGACAAAACACGTTTACCTTTAATACCATCAGGCACTTCACCATCAATAATCCGTTGTGCCAGGCCTTCAACAATCGCGGTTTTACCCACACCCGGTTCACCAATTAATACCGGGTTATTTTTGGTACGACGTTGTAATACCTGAATAGAGCGACGAATTTCATCGTCACGCCCAATGACAGGATCAAGCTTGCCCTGCTCGGCGCGTTCAGTTAAATCAATCGTATATTTATCCAATGCCTGACGTTGTTCTTCGGCATTGGGGTCGTCAACTGTCTGGCCACCACGCACCTGTTCAATGGTTTGTTCCAGCGCCTGTTTGTTGGCTCCGGCTTTACGCAGTAACTCACCAATCGCACTTTTATCATCCACGGCAGCAAGTACAAATAACTCGCTGGCAATGTATTGGTCTTTACGCTGTTGTGCAATTTTGTCTGTTAAATTAAGCAGGCGTGATAAGTCGTTAGACAAATGCACATCGCCTGTTGCATCGCCTATGGTTGGCAGGTTATCCAGCGCTTCGCCAAGCTGTGAACGCAGCAGATTAATATTAACACCACTTTGCATTAATAAATGCCGAACACTGCCACCATCCTGGTCTAACAAAGCGGTCATTAAATGAACCGGTTCTATGTAAGCATGATCACGCCCCACTGCCAGACTTTGTGCATCTGCAATAGCAACCTGAAACTTACTGGTTAATTTATCCATTCTCATTCGTGTAACCTCACACACCTAAAAATTAATTAAAAAATTATGTCTTATTATTAATAGGGGCAATGATCTGAAATTCAAGTGACCTGGATCAAAGTCCGACTGAATTTGCTATACCAACGGGAACTTCACATCCGGGTAAGGGTGCATAACATCCAGCGGCATGCTGGTTCCGGGGGTTAACACTAGTCGTACATGTTCGCGCCTGAATTCCCGTGCATTAGGTAAACCACAGGAGTGTGCCAGTACATTCACTTCATGATTCACCCAGTGCGCATACTGGCTAACACGTTTTGCCTTATCGGCAACGACCAAACCTCTAACCCTTTTCCTGTTATGGGTTGTAATTCCGGTAGGACAAGTATCCTGATGACATTGCATCGACTGGATACAACCTAGCGAGAACATAAAGCCACGGGCACTGGTAATAAAATCAGCACCCATGCACAAGGCCCAGGCAACTTTGGCTGAATGCACCAGCTTGCCGGAGGCAATCACTTTAACGCGATCTTTTAAATCGTACTCTATTAAAGTATCGACCAGAATGGGTAAGGATTCGTTAATAGGCAAACCAACATGATCTGCTAATAACTGCGGGGCAGCGCCGGTTCCCCCATCCCCGCCGTCGACCGTGATAAAGTCAGGCGCAAAATCACGGCCACGTCGATGAATGGCTTCGCATATATCTCGCACCGGTTGCTCGGAACCAATAACGGCCTTGTAGCCTACCGGTCGACCGGTAACTTCCCGAATATGGTTAATCATATTTAACAGGTCATCGGGTGACTTGATTTCTTTATGCCGGTTAGGACTGCTCGAAACCTTACCAACCGGAATACCTCGAATTTTAGAAATTTCCTTTGTTACTTTATTACCCGGTAACACGCCACCGCGTCCCGGTTTAGCACCTTGCGACATTTTAATTTCGAAAGCTTTAACATCCTTAGATACTTCACGCAGACGCTCGTCGCTTAAATTACCTTCGGCATCTCGCACACCGTATTTTGCGGTGCCAATCTGGAAGATAATATCGCACTCCCCTTCCAGATGGTAAGGCGACAGGCCACCCTCACCGGTATTCATCCAGATACCACTTTCGCCCGCACCTTTGGATAAGGCCCGTACCGCAGCCGAAGAAATAGCACCGTAGCTCATGCCGGAAATATTAAATAAAGATTGCGCCTCGAACGGCTTGTCACATTGCGCGCCTATCGTCAGGCTGGGGGTGGGCGTATATTCTTCTTCGAGTAACGGATAAGCGGCGGAGACAAAAATAATCGAACCTGTTTCTCGTAAATCATTGGTCGAGCCGAACCCCAACAGACCACCCAGACCTTTTGCCGTGCGATACACCCAGGCACGGGTGGCGCGGTTAAAGGGCATTTCTTCGCGGTCATGTGAGAAGAAGTATTGTCTGAAATATTCACCGAGCTTTTCAAAGCGGTAGCGCATCCGGCCAACAATCGGAAAATTTCGACGCACAGTGTGTTTGGTCTGGGTAATATCCTGCAAATACATAATGCCCAGCCAAAGCAGCAGTATGCCAAGCAAAGATATAAAGACCGTCCAACCCCAATGATCTAACCATTCCATATTTGCACTCCTGTGACAATTTTATTGGTTTTTCATAACCTTATGTCGACCAGAATGGAGATTAGTTTAATTTTAGACGCTTTTGGGGGCGCGAATTAATGCAATTGCGAATGGGCGATAAAAATAACGATAACACCTGAACAAATAAGCAGCATTTGTTGAATACCGGCAGAGAGCTGGGTGCGTTTATGCAAGCCCGGAATCAGGTCAGCAACGGCAATATAGATAAAGCTCGAAGCCGCCACCGCTAATATATAGGGTAAGGCCGCCTGTAACTCGAATAAGCTAAAGTAGGCCAGTAACGCCCCTGCAACCGTTGTCAGGCTGGCTAATACATTAAAAATCAATGCTTTAGCTCTGGAAAAACCGCTGTTAAGCAATACTGCAAAGTCACCCACTTCCTGCGGTATTTCATGGGTCGCCACCGCCAGGCTGGTGACAATGCCAAGATGAATATCGGTCATAAACGCAGCGGCAATCAGCACCCCGTCGATAAAGTTATGGATACCATCACCAATTAAAACTAACGTCCCGGCCACTTTATGTGAATGGTCGAGGTGATCTGAATGGGCTTCGCAGTGGTCAGAATGGCAATGTCGCCAAATCACCAGTTTTTCCATAATAAAAAAGGCCAGCAAGCCGAGTAATATGGTTAAACCAAGATCATGGACATCAAGCTTGTTAGCCCCTTCCAGACTATGTGGAATCAGTGCCAGAAAGGCCGCCCCGAGTAATGCACCGATTGCAAAACTAACCAGATGTGGAATACTTTTTGTGCGTATTTTATTCGGCAGTATCAGGAAGGTCGATGCAGCAACCACACTGAGCAAGCCCCCGACTAAACTGAACAGAATAATCCACGCTAATAAACTCATAAAACCTCAACCCCAGCCAGAACAAAGCCCGCTATCTTAGCTGATTTTAGATTAATTATATAATGCGCCATTAAATTAAAAACGAATAAGCCAGTCCGGCTGAAGCGCAGAGTCCAAGTACCGGCATAATACCCACTTTATATTTAAACAGGGCGATAAATGCGGCTACCCCGATGAGCGCCGAAAACCATTCAAAGCCAACCAATATAGAAGCATCTGCTGTAAAACCGTTTGGCCATAAAACATGGTAAGCAAAGAATACCGCAAGGTTTAAAATGACACCGACCACTGCAGCGGTAATGCCGGTTAACGGTGCAGTAAATTTTATTTCGTTTCGAGTGGCTTCTACCGCCGGTGCACCCAGCAGTATAAAAAGAAACGAGGGTAAAAATGTAAACAGTGTTGCCACACTGGCACCCGCAAAAGCTGACAAGGCGAGCATATCCGGGCCAAAAATTTCCCTGCTCCAGCCACCCACATAACCGACAAACGCCACCACCATAATCAGTGGCCCCGGCGTGGTTTCACCTAACGCCAGACCGTCAATCATTTGCGTGGCACTTAGCCAGCCATAATGTTCCACACCACCCTGATAAACATAAGGCAAAACGGCATAAGCACCGCCAAAAGTTACCAGTGCAGCCTTGGTGAAAAACCAGCCCATCTGGGTTAAGGTGCCCTGCCAACCATAAAGATAAATAAGCAGTAACATCACTCCTGCACCAATCATTAAACCAACCAGCAGATAACGAAAGAACTTACTCCACTTAAAATAAGCATGCTCAGGTAATGGGGTGTCATCATCAATAATCGCCACGCCATAACTGTCTTTAGAGCTACCATGATGGCCACCGGTTGCAAATTTATCGGCTGCAAAACGTGAACCGACATAACCAATAATACCCGCACCAATAAGAATG
>JALTLP010000062.1 GCA_027001895.1 Chromatiales bacterium
CATTATTTGTGCCAAATAATTTAAAAGCTTGAATATCAATAATATAAAAGCTTAAAAGAAAAAATCCAGTTACGAACAAACTGATTGTGTAAAACATGCTGACACTCATTTTCACAAAGTAATAAGCATCGAAGAACGAACGCAACTAACTATTCAAAATAACAACGCGTAACCGATAAAAAAGCCAGCTGTTCATCGCAGCTGGCTTCTTAAAAATGTCAAAAATTTCAGGGCAGGATAAGCCCTTAATTAAAAGCGAATACCTAACGCACCACCGATTGATAACTGTGTCATATCAATGGAGGCATTTGTACTGCCCGGCGCACCTACAGTTCCCCCTACAGGAAATGCAGTTGGACCACTGATAGCATTACTGAAGGCATACACAAAACTGCCATCAATAACAAATGTCTCACTTAATTCATACCCGACACCCAATGTTAAATGATGTTCTGGGGTTGCTGGCGCCAGCATGTTGAACAAAACCTGATCAGGATTGATCGGGCTTTTACCGTAGTTCCAACCCGCTCTTGCGCTCCATTTATCATTAATATCCCAGTTTGCACCAATTTTATAAATCGTTTGATCTGTCCAGCCAAAACCAAGGCCTTTGTCACCGCCTAGTAGGCATGGTGTTGTATCGGTTCCTGCTGGACATAGCGGGAACAAATTATTTGGATCTGCGGCATTAGGTCCAGGGTTACCAATTGATTTCACCTTGCTCCAGTTAATTCTCTGCACATCAAAGGTTGCTGTTATTTTTGGCGTAAAATCAAAAGCAACACCTGCGGCATAACTTTCCGGAATATCAAAGCCACCCTGTTCTGCAAACAGATTTCTATAAGCATCTAACTTCTGCATATAAACACGTGATGAATAATTAACACCAAACCGTAACTTGTCGTCTTTGGCAAATTTACCCAACCAGCCGAAACGAACACCGGCACCGTATGAGGAATCCCAGCTACCGCTTGTCATATTACCTGTACCAGACGCAAACCCCAGGTCCTGAAAAGCCTCGAGACCTTCCGCTCTGAAGTACGATGCCGCCATAACAAAGGTTGCACCAACAGCATGTTGTTTATTAATTTTGTAAGCGATACTGGGCAATATCTGCATCTGCATCAACTCGACACCGGCTTCGGGTCCGCCAAGACCAACACCTGGTGTACCACCTGCATTAAAAACTGTTGGTGGACAAGCTGTATTTTCGTAACCGGGAACCTGATTAGCCTGGACTCTTTTACAGGAGTCACTGTTAGGCGACTGGTTATATTCTGTTTGTAGACCCGCGCCAATAAAAGCAAAACCAATCGTTATTTTGTTATTCCACTCATAAGTACCGCCCATGTTTGGGATTAAGAAAATATTATTATTACTTTCTTCCTCGGTAAAGCCTAACGTTGTCGATTCATGTTTGATTTTTCGTGGTGGCATAAATATATCTGCACCGAGATCAAAACGATTGCCTGAATCAATCATGGTTGCCGGGTTATAGGCAGCAGCCAGACCGCCGCGATTATCAGCAACACCTGTACCACCCATGGCGCGTGATTTTGCACCAAAACCAATCAACCATGCTCCATTGGTTGCAAAAGCAACATTTGGCAGGACAAGGCTCGTTACAACAGCTGAGAGTACAGCTGATTTAATAGAAAATTTCATACAATTTCTCCCTTTAGAGAATTTACATTTTAAACTTTAAAAAAAGCCGGGGCGATTTA
>JALTLP010000063.1 GCA_027001895.1 Chromatiales bacterium
ATAACTGAACGACCGGAGTAATCAACACGCTTACCTAATAAGTTTTGACGGAAACGACCCTGCTTACCTTTGATCATATCTGCCAGAGATTTCAGAGGACGTTTGTTTGAACCAGTAATGGCTCGACCGCGGCGACCGTTATCTAACAGGGCATCAACCGATTCCTGCAACATACGTTTTTCGTTACGTACGATAATGTCCGGTGCATTTAGATCGAGTAATCGCTTTAAACGATTATTACGGTTAATAACACGACGGTATAAATCGTTTAAGTCCGAAGTCGCAAAACGGCCACCTTCTAATGGTACCAGTGGGCGTAATTCTGGTGGCAGAACAGGTAATACGGTCATGACCATCCACTCAGGCTTGTTACCCGACTCCATAAACGCTTCGAGCAGTTTTAAACGCTTGGTGAATTTTTTAATCTTGGTTTCTGAGCGTGTACCACCCATATCTTCACGAACCTGGGCGGCTTCTGCTTCGAGGTCCAGCTTACGCAATAATTCGAAGATAGCTTCTGCACCCATACGGGCATCAAATTCGTCACCGTATTCCTCGATAGCATCAAGATACTGTTCATCTGACATCAGGGCACCCGGCTCAAGGTCGGTCATCCCCGGATCAATCACAACAAAGGCTTCAAAATAAAGCACACGTTCAATATCACGCAATGTTAAGTCAAGTAACAAACCCATGCGTGATGGCAATGATTTAAGGAACCAGATATGAGCAACCGGGCTGGCCAGCTCGATATGCCCCATACGTTCACGACGTACTTTAGACAGGGTTACTTCGATACCGCATTTTTCGCAGATAACACCACGGTGTTTTAAACGCTTGTATTTACCACACAGGCATTCGTAATCTTTAACAGGGCCAAAGATTTTCGCGCAGAATAAACCATCACGTTCCGGCTTAAAGGTACGGTAGTTAATGGTTTCCGGCTTTTTAACTTCACCGTATGACCATGAACGAATTTTTTGTGGCGATGCCAAACCAATTCGAATTGCATCAAAATCTTCGCTTTGGCCTTGCTGCTTTAGGATCTTAAGTAGATCTTTCACGTTGTCACTCCTGCTAAATAATAGGTCGACTCTAAATAATAAAACGATGTTATCAGTTAAAGCCGCAGTTCCGGGACGGGTAAAACCCCTGCCCGGCCTACTTTATAAACTAGTCTGTTTCTTCCAATTCGATATCAATACACAGTGATCGAATTTCTTTTAACAATACATTAAAGGATTCCGGCATACCGGCTTCCATGTGGTGGTCACCATCGACGATGTTTTTATACATCTTGGTTCGGCCGTTTACGTCATCCGACTTAACCGTTAGCATTTCCTGCAAGGTATATGCAGCACCGTATGCTTCGAGAGCCCATACTTCCATCTCACCGAAACGCTGGCCACCGAACTGGGCTTTACCACCGAGAGGCTGTTGTGTCACCAGGCTGTAAGGACCGGTTGAACGGGCGTGCATCTTGTCATCAACCAGATGGTTCAGTTTAAGCATGTACATGTAACCCACGGTTACTTTACGTTCAAACTCTTCACCGGTGCGACCATCGATTAATGTTGTCTGACCTGAAGCTGGCAGATCGGCAAGTTCAAGCAATGATTTAAGTTCGCTTTCCTTGATACCATCAAACACGGGTGTTGCAATCGGCACACCGTCACAAAGGTTATGTGCCAGTTCCATGATTTCTTCATCACTAAAGGATTTAAGGTCAGCCTTTTCACCTTCGGTTTTGTTATAAATTTCATCGAGGAACTTACGGATATCAGAAACTTTTTTCTGTTCATCCTTAATCATTTTATTGATCTTCTTGCCCAGACCACGCGCAGCCCAGCCGAGGTGCGTTTCAAGTACCTGACCGATGTTCATACGTGACGGTACACCCAGCGGATTTAATACAATATCTACAGGTTCACCTTCTGGTGTATGCGGCATATCTTCAACCGGCACAATCATTGAGATAACACCCTTGTTACCATGACGACCCGCCATCTTGTCACCCGGCTGAATGCGGCGTTTAACTGCAAGGTAAACCTTAACCATTTTTAATACACCCGGCGCTAAATCATCACCGGTAGTCAGTTTGCCTTTTTTCTCTTCGTATTTTTCATCGAAGTCTATACGCATTTGCTTTAACTGTTCGGCAACTGCTTCGAGTTGTGCATTAGCTTCGTCATTGCGTAAACGAATTTCAAACCATTTTTCACGTGGTACTTCTTCAAGATAGGCAGCCGTAATTTTTGAACCGTTCTTTAACGAGTTAGGTCCACCGTCAGCCATCTTGCCGATTAGCATAGATTCAACACGACTATAGGTATCGTTTTCCATAATACGCATCTGGTCTGCTAAATCTTTCTTGATACGCGCCAGCTCTGATTCTTCAATGGCTTTTGCACGTGAATCTTTTTCAAGACCATCACGGGTAAACACCTGAACATCAAGAACCGTACCGGTTACGCCTGACTTAACGCGTAAAGAGGTATCTTTAACATCTGAAGCTTTTTCACCAAAGATGGCACGGAGTAATTTTTCTTCTGGTGTAAGCTGGGTTTCACCTTTAGGCGTAACCTTGCCCACCAGGATATCGCCCGACTTCACTTCAGCACCAATATATACAATACCGGCTTCGTCAAGTTTGGATAACGCAGACTCACCCACGTTTGGAATGTCACCGGTAATTTCTTCAGAACCCAGCTTGGTGTCACGCGCAACACAGGTGAGTTCTTCAATATGAATGGTTGTATAACGATCTTCCTGAACAACACGTTCAGAAACAAGAATGGAATCTTCAAAGTTGTAACCGTTCCACGGCATAAAGGCAATCAACATGTTCTGGCCAAGCGCAAGCTCACCCATATCGGTTGAAGGGCCATCGGCCATTACGTCACCACGGGCAACAATATCACCAACACGCACAAGTGGACGCTGGTTAATACAGGTGTTCTGGTTAGAACGTGTGTACTTGGTGAGGTTGTAAATATCAACACCGGACTCACCCGCTACCGCTTCGTCGTCATTTGCAACAACAACGATACGAGAAGCATCAACCGAATCAATACGACCACCACGTTTGGCAACCACGGTTACACCGGAGTCAACCGCCACGCTACGTTCAATGCCAGTACCGACTAATGGCTTCTGTGCGATTAACGTTGGTACAGCCTGACGTTGCATGTTTGAACCCATCAATGCACGGTTAGCATCGTCATGTTCAAGGAACGGAATCAATGCTGCCGCAACCGACACGATTTGCTTCGGAGATACATCCATGTACTGGATATCTTCTGCAGGTGCGAGAGTGAATTCGTTTAAGTGACGGCATGAAACCATTTCATCCGTTAAACGACCACGGCTATCCATTTCGGCATTGGCCTGGGCAATGATGTATTCACTTTCATCAATCGCAGTCAGGTATTCAATTTCATCGGTTACTTTACCGTTTTTAACAACGCGATAAGGGCTTTCGAGGAAACCATAAGGATTGGTTCGCGCATAAACAGACAGCGAGTTAATCAAACCAATGTTTGGCCCTTCAGGTGTTTCAATTGGGCAAACTCGACCATAGTGTGTTGGGTGTACGTCACGAACTTCAAAACCAGCACGTTCACGTGTCAGACCACCCGGGCCTAATGCCGAGATACGACGTTTATGTGTCACTTCGGATAGTGGATTGTTTTGATCCATAAACTGTGACAACTGGCTTGAGCCAAAGAATTCTTTAACCGCAGCCGATACTGGCTTGGCGTTAATCATTTCCTGTGGCATTAAGTTATCCGCTTCGGCCATGCTCAGGCGTTCACGCACAGCACGTTCTACTCGAACCAGACCAACACGGAACTGGTTTTCGGCCATTTCACCCACAGAACGAATACGACGGTTACCGAGATGGTCAATATCATCAACCACGCCTCGACCGTTTCGAATATCAATGAGTGTTTTAACAACAGCTACGATGTCTTCTTTCGATAAAGTCCCTTCGCCTTCGGTTTCTTTGCGGCCAATACGGCGGTTGAACTTCATACGACCCACAGCGGATAAATCATAACGCTCTGGTGTAAAGAACAGGTTATTAAACAGGTTTTCTGCTGCATCTTTTGTTGGTGGCTCACCCGGACGCATCATGCGATAAATTTCAACCTGGGCTTCAAGTTGAGTCGTTGTTAGATCTGCTGCCAGTGTTGTTGACATGAATGGACCTTGATCAATGTCATTGGTATACAGACAGTCAATTGATTTTAAACTGGCTTCTTTTAACTGCTCTAATAACTCTTCGGTTATTGTTGCATTAGCCGGGGCAATCAGTTCACCTGTACCTTCGTCGATAATGTCTTTTGCAAGCACTTTATCAATCAGGTAATCATCGGGGACTTCAAGGGTTTTGGCACCCGCTTTTTCAAACTCGCGAATATGGCGAGGGGTGATCTTGCGGCCTTCTTCTACCACAACCTTGTTCTTTATCTTGTAGTCAAACGTTGCAACTTCACCACGTAAACGCTCTGGTATAAGCTCCATGGTGATGCCATCTTTAGTGAACTTGAAAGTTGTTGTTTCGAAGAACATTTCAAGAATTTCTTCGCTGTTATAGCCAAGCGCACGTAACAGTATCGTGGCCGGTAATTTACGGCGACGATCTATACGACAGAAAACACTGTCTTTTGGATCAAATTCAAAGTCTAACCATGAACCACGGTAAGGGATAACACGTGCATTATATAAGAGCTTACCGGATGAGTGGGTTTTGCCCTTATCATGGTCGAAAAACACACCTGGAGAACGGTGTAGCTGGGAAACGATAACACGCTCTGTACCATTTATTACAAAAGTACCGTTGTCCGTCATTAACGGAATTTCACCCATGTACACTTCCTGTTCACGGATGTCTTTAATTGTCTGGGTCTTGGCTTCTTTATCGTATATTAATAAGCGTACTTTAACGCGCAGTGGCGCTGAGTAAGTCACACCCCGCATTTGACATTCTTTTACGTCAAAAGTCGGTGTACCTAAACGATAGCTGACATATTCTAATGCCGCATTACCGGAGTAACTGACAATTGGGAAAACAGAACTGAATGCTGCATGCAGACCTTTATCAGCCAGTTGATCTTTTTCAACACCTTGTTGTAAAAAACCACGGTAAGATTCAATTTGTGTAGCCAGCAAGTACGGAATCTCTAAAGCACTGCTGTAACGACCGAAATTCTTACGAATACGTTTCTTCTCAGTAAATGAGTAAGCCATGGAACACCCTATACGCGGTAAATGTTGTTAAATCAGACGTTATTTATTAAAACGCCTAATACTAAAAACCATAAAAAACACAAACAAATGCACGCCAGCCGTAGTTAGCAAACACTAACTACGGACAGCGCAACATCTATTTGAGTTGTTTACTGGAATAATTTTCTTGCCGACCATTGTGATTGGCAGGATTTTTACCAGTAAATGCATCAATTTGCAAGTTATTTCTAACCTATTACTTAAAATTATTAAGTATTAAAACCATCTTGTACCGTGAGAAGTCTTAGCGCAAGGCGCAGATTAAGTCCAAAAGCAGAGTTTACATTAAGTAAATGAGCATTTTGAACTTAACCTGCAACACAGCGATCAGGCTTCTCGCGCAACAAGATTATTTGAGGTCGACCTGCGCACCAGCCTCTTCAAGCTGCTTCTTAACATCTTCAGCTTCAGCCTTAGCAGCGCCTTCTTTAACAGTTGATGGAACACCTTCAACCATTTCTTTCGCTTCTTTCAGGCCTAAACCTGTAATACCACGAACAGCCTTGATTACAGCAATCTTGTTGTCGCCGAATCCAGTCATTACAACGTCGAATTCGTCTTTTTCTTCTGCTGCACCAGCGTCACCGCCAGCGGCTACAGGTGCTGCTGCTACAGCTGCTGCTGCAGATACACCAAATTTTTCTTCCATTGCTTCAATTAATTCAACAACGTCCATTACGGTCATGTTGCTAATTGATTCTAAAATATCATCTTTTGAAACTGCCATGAGTTTATCTCCAATTTTCTAATTCCCAATCGAAACCGGGACAATAAAGTTAATAGATTTAAGTTGCTTATGCCGCGTCCTGTTTCTGGTCGCGGATAGCTGCCACTGTTCGAGTAAGCTTGCCTGGAACCTCGTTGAGAGTCTGTGCAAGTTTGGTGATCGGTGCCTGCATAACGGACATCAGCATGCTGATAGCCTGATCTTTGGTTGGTAAACTTGCTAAACGCTCAAGTTCACTTGCAGCTAACAGCTGCCCACCAACGGCCAATGCCTTGACCACCAATTTTTCATTCTCTTTAGCAAAATCTTTTACAACTCTTGCAGCCGAACCCGGATCTTCCTGCGAAAACGCATAGACCATTGGGCCAACAAAAGCTTCTACCATGCACTCGAATTCAGTACCTTCAACTGCACGTTTGGCAAGATTGTTTTTTATAACACGCAGATAAACACCGCCTTCACGCGCTTTTGCACGTAACTCGGTCATTTGTTCTGCTGACAAGCCATTATATTCTGCTAATACAGCACTATGTGCTGTGGCAGCGACTTCGGCAACGTCTGCTACAATAGCCTTTTTTTCATTTAAGCTAAGCGCCACGTAAACCTCCTTCGCTAAACACGCTTACAAGTAAGCGCAAACTAAAAAACACAACATGCGGACAAAAATAAACTTCTGTCTTGCCTGTTGCCCCTACGGAATAACCTATAGAAAATTTGGATAAAAATTCTGTTTGGTATATACCGTCTGCGCAGGTAGAAAATTCTTTTACTGACGCTGAATTTAACTGCCAGCTCATAAAGCTGTAAATTCATTGCCTGCCTGCGGTCTTTGACGGTTCTGGTTGATATAAAAATAGCAACCAGAACCCAAAGTCTTTAAAACACGGTTAATCTAAAATTAGATTTCCAGTGTTGTTTGATCAATTGCAATACCCGGCCCCATGGTGCTGGAAACTGAAATTTTCTTGAAATATTGGCCTTTCGCTGAAGCAGGCTTGGCCTTTTTCAGATCAGCTAATAATACTTCAAGGTTCTGTTTTAAGGCACTGCCATCAAAATCAACGTTACCAATTCGTGCATGGATAATGCCGGCTTTATCAGTACGGAAACGTACCTGACCCGATTTGGCATTTTTAACCGCTGTTTCAACGTCTGGCGTTACTGTGCCTACCTTGGGGTTAGGCATTAAACCACGTGG
>JALTLP010000064.1 GCA_027001895.1 Chromatiales bacterium
TCATGGTCGCTGTCAAAAAAATCCATGCTTAACTGCCTGGCAAGCTGACGGCCAATAGTGGTTTTGCCTGAGCCCATTGGGCCAACCAGGATTATATTTTGCGAGTGATGTTTCATTTTAAGTATAACGACAAAAAAACAGAGCTTTAAGCATACCAGTTTTCTGCCAATAACCCTATTTACGACAAGTAATTCGTTGCCATGTGAAGACTGGCGGGTGTAAGGCTAAAAACTTTTAAATAGTTTACAGTTGTTTAGGGATGCACAGAGTGATGTCTGGCTATTTAAAAAGCGACCACTAAAAAGGGGGCATAAGCCCCCTTAGATGTATTGCAAAAAGAATGGATTATAGCGTCAGGTTGTCGCTGATAATTTTTGGTGTAACAAATATCAGCAGTTCGGTTTTATCATTACTTTCTGTATGACTTCTGAATAATCCACCAATAATCGGCAAGTCACCAAAGAACGGTACTTTTGCGACATTATCTGTCTGTGTGGTTTCATAAACACCACCAAGTACGACGGTTTCACCATTTCTGACACGTACCCGTGTTTTGACTTCACGTTTCTGGATGGGGGGCCCTGCCTGTGAGAAATCAGGACGGTCTTTTTTCACCAGTAAATCCATAATAATATTATCGTCTGGTGTGATTTGTGGGGTGACTTCCAGCTTTAATACCGCTTCTTTAAATTCGATATCCGTTGCACCGGATGATGTTTGAGATGCATAGGGAACTTCAAAGCCCTGCTTGATATAAGCCTTGTGCTGGTTTTCGGTAATCAGGCGTGGAGCTGAAACAGTTTCTGAACGTCCTTCTGCCTGCGCGGCCGATAATTCCAGGTCAAGCAGGGTACCGAATGGTAAGCGTGCCAGTGCCAGCGCAACTCGACCAAATGAGGACGGTGATGGCAGGTTGACGTTTAAGCGATTTGCTGCAGTCGGTTGGTTACCCTGACGCACATCATCTGCATTAGTTACATTGTTTGATATACCGATACCTGCTTCATTTGCCTGGCCTGTATTGCCGGTTGTGCTGCGGTTAAAGCCAAACCGTACACCGAGCTCTTTGCCAAAGGTGGTGCCGGCAATTACGATACGAGATTCAATCAGAACCTGTCGAACAGGCTGATCAAGTTCTTTCACCATGGCTACAATCTTGTCGACTTTTTCCTGGATATCGGTCACTAGTAGTTTATTTGTGCGTGGATCCAGAGCAACGAAGCCACGTGGAGATAGATAACCTGATTTGCGATTACCACCACTACCACCACTACTACCCTGACCTCTGCCGTTAAACAGACTTACAAAGTGTAAAGCATTGGCATAGTTCACCTGGATGGTTTGTGATATTAGAGGGGCAAGCTCTTCAATACTCTTACGTGCTTCGAGCTCAACTTTTTCGCGTGAAGCAATTTCTTCCGCCGGTGCGATGAGCATAACGTTACCGTTCTGGCGTTTATCGAGTCCCTTGGTTTTAAGAATAAGATCAAGTGCCTGATCCCATGGTACGTTTTTCAGGCGTAAGGTTAATTCGCCGTCAACCGTGTCACTGGTTACCATATTTATTCCGGTAAAGTCGGCGATCAGTTGTAACACCGCTCTTACTTCAATGTTCTGGAAGTTCAGAGACAGGCGTTCGCCACTGTATATCTGGTTTTTGCGGTTTTTCCTGGCTTCATCTTCAGAGAGTTTTATTTCCTGCTTAACATCAATTGTCAGCATATTATTTGTCTGATAAGCGAGGTGTTCATATTTACCTGCAGAAGTAATGATAATTTTTGTATCACTGCCCTGGTTAAATGCATCAACGGTTTGTACCGGAGTAGCAAAATCAATTACGTCAAGACGTCGTTCGAGTGTTGAAGGAAGCTTACTGTTTTTAACCGTTACTAAAACTTTGGTGCCGCGTTTTACAATATCAACCGGGGTATTAGGATCGTTAAGCTTAATCAGGATACGGCCTTCACCTTTTTCGCCGCGACGGAAATCAATATTGGAAATATTTTCAATAATACCGCGTTTGCTTAAGACAGGTTTATTAAAAGTACCGTGCTTTTTATCGCCGGTACCGCCGACTGTAATGAAAATATTATTACCTTCAACGGTCGTATCATATTCAGCCAGTTTGGCCAGATTAATAACCACACGGGTACGGCCGCCTGCTTCAATGGCTGTGAGTGAGCGGGCAATGCCGATATTAATAGGGAATTTTTTCTTTGTCAGACCAACATTGGTGTTCGCAAAATCCAGTGCGATACGGGCGGGCTGATCGATGGTGAATGCATTGGGAAGTGCCGCACTTTCTGTCATGCTTAGCTGTATTTCAACTCTTTCACCCGGTAGCGGGTTAAACGCCACACTTTTAAGTGTATTCGCAAATGCAGGCGAAGCCCCGAGTAGTGTTGCCGCTACAAGCAGTTTAAATAAAGTTTTTTGCACCGATGTGATAAGTGTCTGGGTTTTATTGCACATCATAATTCTCCTGTTCGAGGCTTATTCTGATAAAGCCAGTGAAGCCTCACGGTCTAACCAACCATCCGCACCGTCGGGAATGATTTCACGTAATATAATTTTAGTTTCAGTTATTTTGATGATCTCACCAAAGTTTTTACCCATGTAGTTGCCTACCTGGACCTTATAAATTGATTTATCCGGTGCTGCTACCAGTCCCCAACGGGTTCCCTGTTTTTCCAGGTGGCCAACAAATTCGAGGGTATCAAGCGGAAAGCTTTCAAGCGGATCGGGTTTACGATCTGTTTTTGGTCGTAGCCCATCATTCTTAGCCGTGTCCTCAGGCAAAGCTTCTTCATCAAGCAATGGCAAGAACGGATCTCTTATATCAAATGCCGAGTAACTGAACGGTGCATAGGTTTTAACCTGGGGGAGATCCGGAATTTTACTTTTTTGCCTGGATTTAACTTCGGCTATATAGCTGTCCAGGTCGCCATGCGGAGAACCACTACAGGCTGTTAACAGCACCGCTCCAATAACTGGAAGTATGCGTAAAGCCAGACTATGGCTGGACGCAGTCATGGCCGGTATTTTATTTGTTAATGTCTTTCTCAAAATCATATTTAACAATCCGAATTAACGGCGACCCTTACGTTTCTTTTTCTCTTTCTGACGCTGCTGCGAGAGTTCATCGTCATCAAGATAGCGATATGTTTTTGCGGTTAAATCCATTGTCAGTGCTTCACCCTCTTTCTTGCCACCGGAGATGACAATATCATGCAGGGTAACAATTCGTGGCAGTGCGGCTACGCCACTGACAAAGCTGCCAAACTGGTGATAAGTTCCTGTCATGCGGATTTTAATTGGAAGCTCGGCATAAAATTCGGTGAACACTTCTTTTTCCGGCTTAAATAACTTGAACTCGATACCGCTGGCCAGGCCGGTTTGTGAAATATCAACCAGTAAATGTTCGACTTCGGTTTTGCTTGGTAGCTGACGTAACATGGCACCGAAAGATTCTTCCATTTCTTTCATCTGTTGTCGGTAAGCTTCAAGGTTTACCGCTTTTGCCTGTTTGGTTTCAAAATCCTGTTTTAAGGTAAGTTCCTGTCTTTCGGCTCGCTGCAGAGTGGTTTGTTGCTTTTTTATATCCAGAAAATAGCCTGCAGCGAGAGTAGCTGCGCAAATTATGACGATAACAATGGCTTTGAGTGGTGTCGGCCACGCACCAATATTATTGATATCCAGATCATTAAAGTCGATATTAATATCTTTCATCGTTTGGCGGCCTTCTGATCTTCGGTAATCTGTGAAAACTGACTGGCTCTGAGCTTAAATTTACGCTCTTTCGATTCTTTCTTACGGTCAGTTTGAATCACGTCGAGTACCGGGTTAGTCATCCATTTAGACTTGTCGATGCCGCGCATCAGAGCCGAAACCCGTGCATTTGATTGTGCTTTGCCTTCAAGCAACAGTGACTTGCCTTTTTGTGTCAGCTTGGTCAGGTAGACACCTTCTGGCAATACGCGCGCAATGTCATCAAACAGGTGAACGATTTCAGGGCGGTTACGCTGTAATAACTGAATTTTTTCGATACGGTCAAGCAAGCGTTGTTTGTCTTTTTCCAGCCGGGTTATTTCGGCAATTTGTGCTTCTACTTCTGTAATATTGGTTCTTAAGAAGTTATTACGAGACTGCTGAACGCTGATAGAACGTGCATATTGCAGATGAATAGCGGCGATAATAAGTATCATTAATACAACAGACAGGCCTAACATCGTCAAAAATTGACGTTGTTGTTCTTTGCGCAGTTCTTCGCGCCAGGGTAAAAGGTTTATACGTGCCATTTAGTCAAAAGTCCTCATTGCTAAACCGCAAGCAATGACCAGTGATGATGCGTCATTACTTAAACTTTGTGCCTTTACTTTTGAAGCCAGAGTCATATTGGTAAACGGGTTGGCAACCGAAGTATGCACACCGAGTTTATTGGCAATCATTTCGTCTATTCCCGGTAACATTGCGCTGCCACCGGCTAAAATAATATGGTCTACATTGCTGTACTGACTGGAAGAGAAGAAAAACTGTAGAGAGCGGCTGACCTGCTGGGTCATCGCTTCTTTAAAAGGTTCTAACACTTCGGGAACATAGTTATCCGGCAGCCCACCCTGGCGTTTTGCCATACCGGCTTCTTCGTAAGACAGACCGTAGCGGCGCTGAATTTCTTCGGTTAATTGCTTGCCACCAAATACCTGTTCACGTGTATAAATCGTTTTTAAATCGTGTAATACGTTGAGCGTTGTCATGGTTGCGCCAACATCAACAATTGCAATGGTTTGATCAATGCCCTGGTCTGGCATGGTCGGGGCGAGCATCTGGAAAACGTTTTCCATGGCATAGGCTTCTACGTCCATGATGCGGGCTTTTAAGCCGGCTTCTTCGATGGCGGCAACACGAATTTCAACATTTTCGCTTCGTGAGGCGGCTAACAGCACTTCAACCCGATCAGGGTCATTTTCTGACTGCCCAAGTACTTCAAAGTCCAGATTGACTTCTTCTAATGGGTAAGGAATATACTGGTCGGCCTCATTTTGAATGTCCTGTTCCATTTCATCGTCAGACAAATTGGCTGGCATGGAAATGGTTTTGGTTATCACTGCCGAACCCGCTACGGCGGCGGCGGCATGTTTGCAACGTGAGCCTGAGCGTTTCATGGCGCGCTTAATGGCTTCACCGACGGCTTCAACGTCTGAAATATTCTTTTCTATAACAGAATTGGCTGGCAGCGGCTCTACAGCATAACTTTCGACGCGTATTTTGTCCCCACTGCGGCCCAATTCGAGCAATTTGACAGCAGTAGAACTGATGTCTAGCCCAACCACAGGAGGTGCTTTTGGTTTAAATAAGTCGCTAAAGCCCATATTTCACTAATTTTTTCAGTATAATTTGTTGTTAATTCGGTAGTTACGTAAACTATATGTATAACTACTTTAACTCTCTGAGTCAACTATAGGTCAAATAATAGTTAATTACAAATCCTTCGTAGTGTTATCTGCTTCAAAGCGATATACTTTAGGACTAGTGCATACTTCTATGCCGATTTAATTAAATAGTGAAGAAATTTTCCCGTTAGTGTGAATCCAGTCATAAAAAAATTACTAATTTACGGCTTTGCGAGCATTTTAAGCCTGAGTTTACTGGGTGGACTGGGGTTTTTGGCTGCATATGCCTATATAACCCCCAAATTACCCGATATTGAGACCTTAAAAGACGTTCAACTGAAAGTACCGTTGCGGGTTTATACCAATGACGGTCTTTTGCTGGCTGAATTTGGTGAAATGAAGCGTACCCCGCTGCGTTACGATGAATTCCCGGATACCCTGGTTAAAGCCCTGATAGCAGCAGAAGATGACCGCTTTTTTGAGCACCCTGGTGTGGACTATAAAGGTATATTGCGAGCCGCACTGCATTTAGTCCGTACCGGCGAGCGCGCCCAGGGGGGCAGCACCATCACCATGCAGGTTGCGCGTAACTTCTTCCTGTCACGCGAAAAAACTTTCCTGCGCAAATTTAACGAAATTTTTCTAGCCTTTAAAATAGAAGACGAGTTGACCAAGCAGGAAATTCTCGAACTTTATTTAAATAAAATTTATTTTGGCAAACGCGCCTACGGGGTAGCAGCCGCTGCGCAAGTTTATTATGGCAAAAATATAGAAGAGCTGACTCTGCCGGAAATGGCGATGATAGTAGGCCTGCCGAAAGCCCCTTCGCGCTATAACCCGATAGTGAATCCATCACGTGCTTTGTTACGGCGTAACTACGTGCTTGGGCGGATGCGAGACTTAAACTTTATCACTCAACTGGAGTATGAAACCGCCCTGGATGTTGAAGATGACGCTGCAGTGCATGGGCAAAACCTTGAAGTCGAGGCACCTTATATTGCCGAAATGGTACGTAGTGAAATGCTCAAACGCTATGGGAATAAAGCCTATACAGCCGGATATCAGGTTTACACTACGGTCAATTCCCGTTTACAACTGGCTGCGAATAAAGCCTTACGGCTTGCGCTGCATGGTTATGATCGTCGTCATGGTTACCGGGGCATTATTGGCCATGTTGAGTTGTTTAATTTTGAATTTGATACGGATGAAGAATACTGGGACAGTATTTTAGCCGAGCAGCCGCAACAGGGTGACTTAATGCCCGCTATTGTATTCCAGGTTAACGAGCAGTCAGCTTATGCCTATACCGCAGAAGGCAATGTTGTGTTTATGGACTGGCCACAACTTGAATGGGCGCGGCGTTATATCGACGAATTTAATATGGGGCCAAAGCTGGATAAGGCCAGCCAGATACTGGCAAGCGGTGATGTGATTTACGTGGTGCCAGCCCAAAAAGGGTGTTCGTATCTGGCCGAAGTACCGATTGTCAGTGGTGCGTTGGTATCGCTTAAGCCGGACGACGGTGCAATACAGGCACTGGTAGGTGGCTACGATTTTTACCAGAGCAAATTTAACCGGGTTATCCAGGCCAGGCGTCAGCCAGGTTCCAATTTTAAACCCTTTATATACAGTGCCGCACTCGATAAAGGTTTTACCGCAGCAAGTATCATTAATGATGCGCCGGTGGTGTTTGACGCACCCGGTCTGGAAGATACCTGGCGTCCGGAAAACTATACCGGTAAATGGTATGGTGAAACGCGGTTGCGTACAGCTTTAATCAAGTCACGTAACCTGGTTTCAATCCGTCTGCTGCGTGATATTG
>JALTLP010000065.1 GCA_027001895.1 Chromatiales bacterium
AGCGACAAAAGGATGAATGGTATATCAATTCACTGATGATCGAGGGCTGTGATGTGCCTTTTAAATACAAGCGCAAGAAAAAATATAAAAATCTCAAAGGACAACGAGTTAACCTGACATACTATCCGGTAACTGAAATTGTTGCCGGAATGCAGTTTGAAGTTATGAATGTTGTTCGTATCAAAGTTTCCTGAAAGCGATGTATAAACTCAAACACACCCTGCTGGATGAAATTATAAATGCTATCGCCAACAGGGGTTATATTGTTTTAAACAATATCATTCCAGACAAACTGCTAACTGAACTCACTACACGAGTTAAAAATTTAGATAGCCACACGCTAAAACCTGCTGCAATAGGTCGCGCAGACAGCCAGCAACTTAACACAGCAATACGCCGCGATAAAATTAACTGGCTGGATAATACAAATCGCACAGATAAAGCCTTCCTGCAATTAATGGACGCTTTACGCACAGCCATAAACCAGTCCATATACCTTGGCTTGTTTGACTACGAAGCACATTATGCCGTTTACCAACCCGGCGATTTTTATAAAAAACATATTGATGCACTAAAAGGTAAAAGTAACCGTGTACTTTCTACCGTGTTATATTTAAATGAGCAATGGCAGGATAAAGATGCCGGTGAACTATTACTGTACTCAGATGATGGCAAGAATATTATTGAAACTGTCACACCCCACAACGGTACAATGGTTATTTTTTTAAGCGAGCAGTTCCCACACGAAGTCCTTGCCGCTCGTAAAACCCGCTACAGTATTGCAGGCTGGTTTCGCCTGAACGCCAGCAGTTCAAAAACCATCGACCCGGCTGTTTAAAATTATAAACCAAGTTCTTTTATTTTACGGGTAAGGGTATTGCGTCCCCAGCCCAGTAAAATAGCCGCATCCTGCCGACGCCCCCCGGTTTTTTGCAGCGCCGACTTAATCATCACCTGTTCAAACAACGGCGTTGCCTTGTCGAGAATATTTTTTTCGTTATTGTTAAGCTGCTGGTCTACCCAGTTTTTTAACAGTTCTGTCCATGAACTGTCGCTACTGTCGGTCTGTGAAGTTTCGCTGAGTTCTGGAGGCAGATCGTCCATAGTGACTTCCTGCGAAGGTGTCATCACAGTAAGCCAGCGACAGGTATTTTCAAGCTGACGCACATTACCCTGCCAGTTCAGTCGTGATAAAAATTCTTCTGTTTGTTTTGAAAGCACCTTTACTTCAACATTAAGTTCAGCGGCGGCCTTATTTAAAAAGTGACGCGCCAACAATGGAATGTCTTCACGACGATCTTTTAAAGAAGGAATATGAATTCGAATTACATTTAAACGATGAAACAGATCTTCACGAAAATCGCCCTGCTGCACACGCTGCTCAAGGTTTTGATGTGTAGCCGCAATAATACGAACATCCACTTTAACAGGCTGGTGTCCACCAACACGATAAAATTCACCGTCAGCCAGTACACGCAACAGACGTGTCTGTAATTCTGCCGGCATATCGCCAATTTCATCCAGAAACAACGTGCCTTCATTGGCCTGTTCAAAACGACCTTTACGCATGGCTTGTGCACCAGTAAATGCACCTTTTTCATGGCCAAATAATTCTGACTCCAGCAGATCTTTTGGAATAGCAGCCATATTTAACGCAATAAAAGGTTTATCGGCTCGCGGGCTGTGACGGTG
>JALTLP010000066.1 GCA_027001895.1 Chromatiales bacterium
AATAATAAAGCCAGCAGTAAATAATAAAACTTTACCCGGCAAACTTTTACGACTAACCGTTACTTTTGCATTGCTGAATAATTTAATCGCGACCAGTATTTCAAAAATAGCGAAAACCGTTTGCAGTGATTCAGATCTTAAATTTTTGGCAATCACCGCGCCCAGTAAACCGCCTATAAAAATACCCAGGGTCATTTGTTGTACGATTTGCCATTTAACAGCACCGTGTAGGTGGTGCGCCCGTGCAGAGGAAACAGACGTCAGTATGATGGTTGAAAGCGAAGTACCGATTGCCATATGCATGCTAATCGCCGGGTCAAAACCCTGAATAAAAAAAATGTATAACAATGCCGGAACAATAATTAATCCGCCGCCAACTCCAAACAGGCCGGCAAGAAAACCAGCAAGCGTACCACATGCGGCATAAAGTAATATTATTGATAGACTCAAGCTGAGGTTCTACTTTTGTAGTTAGTTCTACACAAACAACTTATATGATTAAAATGCTTTTATATCCATAGTTGTTAATAAAAATCTGACAAAATCTTTTTCATATATTATGTAATTTAGCCAGAACCTGACACGGTTATCTGACTTCTCGTTAAGCGTCCTACTTGATCCAGACAGTTTTAGCATTAACAAATTCTTTGATACCATGATGCGACAACTCTCGGCCAAACCCGGAACGTTTTATACCACCGAACGGTAAACGCGCATCACTTTTAACAAAGCCGTTAACAAAACTGCAACCCGCTTGCAGCTTTAAAGCTACAGCTTCACCCCGTGCGGTGTCTTGTGTCCATACACTACTACCCAGGCCAAACACCGAACTATTGGCTACCTGCAATGCTTCGGCTTCATCTTTAACCCGTATTACAATGGCTACCGGGCCAAACAGTTCTTCGCTATAAGCTCGCATTCCTTCCTTAACATTATCAAGTATTGATGCCTTGTAATAAGCTCCAGAGCCATCAATGGGTTCACAGCCGGTTACTGCAACGGCACCGGCTTTTATCGAGTCAACCACCTGTTGATGCAACTCGTCACGCAAGTCGGCTCTTGCCATCGGTGCCAGCGTGGTTGCTTCGTCCATCGGGTCACCAGGCTTTAAGGCTTCGACTGCAGCTTTAAACTTGCTAACAAACTTATCGGCAATGCTGTCAACAACAATAAAGCGCTTGGCTGCAATACAACTCTGGCCTGTGTTCAGGTATCTTGAAATAACCGCTTGCTGTACCGTCAGTTCAAGGTCGGCATCTTCCAGAACAATGAACGCGTCCGAGCCCCCTAACTCTAAAACAGATTTTTTTAATACATTGGCGGCTGTTGCAGCAACTTGTCTGCCGGCAGGTTCGCTGCCAGTTAAGGTAACAGCATGAATACGATCATCTTCAATTACCTGTTTAACCTGAGAGGCGCGAATCATTAAACTTTTAAACACACCATCCGCTGCGCCCGCTTCAGTAAAGACTTCTTCAATCGCAAGTGCACATTGCGGAACATTGGATGCATGCTTTAAAACACCGGTATTGCCAGCAACCAGGGCGGGAGCAGCAAATCGAAACACCTGCCAGAATGGGAAATTCCACGGCATAACAGCAAGTACCGTACCTAAAGGCTGGTAAGCCACATAACTTTTACCGGCATCGGATTCGATCACTTCATCGGCTAAAAATGCTGCCCCAT
>JALTLP010000067.1:0-24133 GCA_027001895.1 Chromatiales bacterium
TTTTTTATAAGAACTACCTGACTTAAGAAACATATTTTCGAGTGCATCATCCACGGTAGCTGAAAATTTTAACGGGTTATTCTCTACAGGCTGAATCGTGGTTACATTCATCCTGAACTCGTTCTTAATACTGCTACGTGAACTTAACACCTGCATCATACTGGCAACAGTTTCACGCAGCATTTCACCTGCTACCTGATTAATATAAAGTATTTGTGTGCGCGTAAGTTTGCCTGCAGGCAAACCCAGAGCATTAATAAATGTTGTATCAACTGAAGCATTTGATTGTGGAGCAGAAGCATTCTTTTTCTGATAAGCGATAAATTGCTGTTTTATTTTTTTCAGCTCATTTTTAAGTTTTTCATTTTCATTTTTATGTGTTTGCAATGCCGCAATTTCTTTCATTAAGTTAAGATTTTCTGTCTGCAAATTCTGGATAGTGCCAGCATCGACCATGGTATGCCCTGCTGTTTGTGGCGAGGTTTGTAGTGGGGCTTGCTGCACAGGCGTTTGCACATTGACATCGTCAAGCACTGCAAGGTTGTCATCTTCGGTTAAGTCCCAGTCCTCAGGAATTGCTCCTCCAACAGATTCCATGTTTGATTGTGGCCAGTTAATAGACTGGTTAATAATATCCGACTGGTCAGAATGGGTCGCTGGTTGAGGTGTAAATATATCGGATGAAAAGTTTGCTGCTTCCTGCAAGGGGGCTTTACTGTTTAAAGCCTCTAGTGGGTCCACGACCTGAGGTTCTGAATTCAGTAACGGTTCAATTGATGATATTTCATTGCTAGCAAAAGGATCGCTACTCATAAAATCGGTTTGTGGTACTGCTTCGCTCGGAGCATCCATGCTGTTAAAGGGATCATCATAAGCCTGATAATTTTCTGCCGTATTCAATAGTTTAATCTTAAGCTTATAATCGCTTAACTCAATTTCATCACCATCCTGTAGCTGAACCTTGTTTCCTTTACCCATTGGTTCACGCGAGCCATTTAGAAAAGTACCGTTTGTACTTAAATCGGTTAAAACATAACCACCGTTTTCAAAGGTAATTTCACTGTGATTTGATGAAAGATAACAATCCGGGTCACTTAACACCCAATAATTATCAGCACTTCTACCTATTGTACCGCCCTGCTCACCAAATGTTTTTGATGACTCGGCAACAGTACAATTCTCTGGAAATTCAATAATATTAATGAGTAATGACATTTAACTCGATCCATGTTTAAAACAATTGTGGTTAATTATTGTACTTTTTATTTAACCAAACATAATCTGGAACGGCTGATTATACGCTTTTATAAAGCAGAATCTCCACCAGGAATTACTTTATATGAAGTTTGCGAAATAATACTCAGTTCCTGATTTCTATACTTTACATAGTTATCTAAATATCATATAAAAGTCAAAGGGTGTGTTTGCGTATTAAAAAAATAAAAACCGGCAAGCAAAATATTGGTTAACAATTAGCCAACACTCTTCGACGTAGACTGGTTTTAAACCTTTTAAAATGGATGTACCCAAGATGGCTTCTATCAATATAAATATCGACGAACTACTTGAACCAATTTCTGAAGAAAACCCGGTCGGCTCAGACTTACGCGAAGATCAAAAACCAGATTCAATCTATCAAAAAATTAAACAGGCACGTATGTCTGCCCGCGCTGCTGAGCGCAATAACATGTATGATCAAAGCAATAACGAAGCCATTGATCATTGGCGGAACATATCTGTACTAGCACCGGAAATTATCAGTAAGCACAGCAAAGATCTTGAAATTTCAAGTTGGTACATTGAAGCCGTTGTTCGCTTACACGGTTTTCATGGCCTGAAAGAATGCTTCAAGTTAACCCGTGAACTTATCAATATGTACTGGGATTCTCTTTATCCACAACCTGACGAAGATGGAATGTTAATCCGGGTAGCCCCGCTGGCTGGACTTAACGGCGAAGGTGCAGAAGGTGTGCTGATGGCACCGATTCGAAACATACCCATTACCCAGGGCGACCATCCCGGCCCTTTCAGCTTATGGCAATACCAGCAAGCACTTGATATACAAAAAATTACAGACCCGGAAGCGAAAAGTGAAAACTTTGCCCGTATTGGTTTTTCGCTTGATGATATTGAAGCGGCCGTCAGTAGTAGCAGTGAAGCCTTTTATGTTGAATTAAGAGACGACATTACGGAATGTATTAACGAATACAAACAAATCAGTAAACTATTAGACGAGCGTTGCGATACGAATGAAGCGCCACCAACGAGCAATATGATTGCTGTTCTGGAACAATGTCTTGGCGCCGTGAATCACCTCGGGCGTAACAAGTTCCCGATAGAAGAAGTCGACGAAATGGAATCAGATACTACCGATAATACTGATGGCTCTGCCACTTCTTCAGCAAGCGTCAAAGCCGGTGCTGTCAATTCTCGTGAAGCTGCCTTTCAACAGCTATACGTTATATCTGAATTTTTTAGAAAAACTGAACCACATTCTCCTATTTCCTACATTCTTGCGAAAGCAGTAAAATGGGGAAATATGCCTCTAAATGAACTTATTGGGGAGCTAATACCTGATGATTCATCACGAGAATACTATTCATCCTTAACGGGTGTAAACTTTAATGACGAAACGTAACACTTTCAAAACCTAACAAATTTTAAGGAATCATCATGGCTGATAGTATCCACGACAAATTAAAGCGAGTTCGTAAACCACGAGTTCATATCACGTACGACGTTGAAACCAATGGCGCAGTTGAAGAAAAGGAAATCCCTTTTGTAATGGGCGTTATGGGCGACTACTCCGGCGATAACACCGAAAACAAGAAGCCACTTAAAGACAGAAAGTTTTCACAGATTGACCGCGACAACTTCAATGATGTAATGGCAAATATTTCGCCAGGCTTACGAATGAAAGTCGAAAATACACTTGAAAAAGACGGCAGTGAGTTTTCACTGGATCTCAATTTTAAAAGCATGGAAGACTTTGAGCCCCACAAAATTGTTAACGAAGTGGAACCACTGAAAAACCTCATGGATACGCGCAATAAATTACGCGACCTGTTAACAAAAGCGGATCGTTCAGAAGAACTTGAAACGATTCTCGAAGAAATTTTAAGCAACTCAGATGCGTTATCTTCCTTCTCTGAGGAACTGGGCGTAAATGCGAAAGACGAAAAAGGTGATGAATAATGACTAAGAAAGAACAATTACTCGACGAGGAAGAAGATGTACTAGAGGTCAGTCTGCTTGAACAGGCTATTGGTGCAACCAAGCAAACAGCAAAAGAAACGACAGAAGATCTGCTTAAAACCCTTACATCAGAAGCGATGAAAGGTACGGTCAAGTGGAACAAAAATCTTTCTGTAACAATTAATGCTGCCCTCGCTGCTATTGATGCTGCCATGTCTGAACAACTATCAGCTATCATGCAACATGAAAAATTTCAGAAACTCGAAGGCTCATGGCGCGGCCTGCATCACCTGGTTATGAACTCAGAAACGAGCTCACAACTTAAAATTCGTGTTTTAAATATCAGCCGCAAAGAACTGAGCAAGGATCTTTCAACGGCAACAGAATTTGACCAGAGCACCACTTTCAAAAAAATCTACGAAAGTGAATTTGGTATAGCCGGTGGTGAACCATATGCAGCGTTAGTTGGTGATTATGAATTTACTTCACACCCGGATGATATAGAACTTCTGACCAATATTTCCAATATTGCCGCTGCTGGCTTCTGCCCTTTCATTTCTGCGGCAAGCCCGTCCATGTTCGGATTTGACAGCTTTACTGAACTGTCCAAACCAAGAGACCTTGAAAAAATATTTGAATCTGCCGAATACATTTCATGGCGCAGTTTCCGTGACAGTGAAGATTCACGTTTTGTCACCCTGACAATGCCTCGTGTGCTCGCTCGTCTACCATACGGACAAGCAACCAAACCAGTAGAAATATTTAACTTCGAAGAAGCGCATGTCAATGCCGAAGGCAAACATCTCGAAGGTGAGCATGATGAATACTGCTGGATGAATGCTGCCTATGCGATGGGTACAACACTAACCAAGTCTTTTGCAGAAAATGGCTGGTGTACCAGTATTCGTGGTGCTGAAGGTGGCGGCAAAGTTGAAGGCCTGCCTTCGCATGTCTTTGTTAGTGACGACGGTGACATGGATCAGAAATGTCCAACTGAAATTGGCATCACTGATCGCCGTGAAGCGGAACTTAGCAAACTCGGGTTTTTACCGCTTTGCCATTATAAAAACACTGACTATGCCGTGTTCTTTGGTGCTCAAACGACTCAAAAACCAAAATCCTATGATGATCCGGATGCGACTTCCAATGCTGCCATTTCTGCCCGTTTACCGTATGTAATGGCTACATCACGTGTTGCGCATTTCCTTAAGGTAATGGCCCGCGATAAAGTGGGTTCATTTATGGAAGCCGCAGATGCAGAAGAATGGCTTAATCGCTGGATCGGTAACTATGTAAATGCAAGCCCAGGTTCCAGCCCGGAAATGAAAGCACAGTTTCCGTTTGCAGAAGCACAGGTTGAAGTAAAAGAAGTACCTGGACAACCTGGTGTTTATAATGCTGTCGCCTGGATGCGTCCATGGTTACAAATGGAAGAACTAACCGCTTCATTACGACTAGTCGCTAAAATTCCTAAAGCGGGTTAAAGATATTTGCGGGGAGAAATCCCCGCATTATTAAATGGATTCAAGCTGTGCCTTCTTCAACTCAAAAATATAAACATAAATTACAATATAAACAAAGCCCTGTTCTTCAAGCCCTCACAGAACAACCCTCTTATATTACAAATTTACAGGAGTTTTTAACTGAAACCGATCCTGTAAAAGCATTAACCTACTGGTTAGTTGAAAACACAACCACATCCAGAATAAAAACAACAGACGATATCAGTAATGCAATCAATCTGGCAATTTCAAAAATTGATCAACTGATTAACGATCAACTTAACACCATTATTCATCACCCAAAATTTCAGAAACTCGAATCGTCATGGCGTGGCCTGTGGTATTTACTGGTTCAGGCCGAAGATAGTAAAAATGTGAAAATTCGGGTTCTCGATGCCAGTTGGGTCGATGTTGTGAAAGATATAAACCGGGCACTGGAATTCGACCAAAGCCACCTGTTCCAGAAAATTTATAATGAAGAATACGGAATCGCCGGTGGTGAGCCCTACAGTGTTATTATCGGTGACTATGAAATAAGCCATCGGGTAACCGAAAAACATCCTCATGATGACTTGCTCACACTTGAAGGTCTTGCAGAAATTGCAGCAACGGCATTCGCCCCTTTTATCGCAGGCGCATCTGCCGAACTGTTTGGCCTCGATAGTTTCGCTGAACTGGGCACACCGCTTAATCTCGAAACAATATTTAGCCAGGATGAATATATAAAATGGCATCGCTTACGCGACAAAACCGATACACGGTTTATCGGTCTGACAGCACCACGTGTTCTGGCACGTTTACCCTACAAAACAACACCTGGAAATTACAAAGGCATTTTCTTTTATGAAAAGGTAACAGGTATAAATGCTGAAAACTACTTATGGATGAATGCCAGTTATGCCTTTGCATCAATCTTAATACGCGAATTTATTAATGTCGGCTGGTTCGGACATATCCGTGGTGTTATCCGTAACCAGATAGGTGGTGGTTTATTAACAAACCTTCCGGTTGATTACTACCAAAGTGACTCAGATAAACTCTGGGCAAAACCTGTTACCGATGTCGTTATTAGCGATAAACTGGAACGTGAAATGAGTGAGCTGGGTCTATTGCCTCTGTGCCAGTGTTATGACAGCCCGTTTGCTGCATTTTACAACAACCAGTCGTTACACCGTCCGAAATTACAGTCGAACAAGGAAGCAAATGTAAATGCCAAGCTATCCGTCATGTTGCAGCATATCCTCTGTGGTTCACGAATAGCCCATTATATTAAGGTAATTTTTCGTGACAAAGTCGGCTCATTTATTAGTGCACAAAGTGTAGAGGAATATATACAAAACTGGCTGCATAAATATACAACCGGTCGCGAAGATCTTGAATGGGAAGCGCAGGCACGCTACCCACTACGCGAAGCAATGGTAAGGGTTAAAGAACACCCGGCAAAACCCGGTCAGTACTTGTGCGTTATTCATATGAAGCCACATTACCAGCTAGACCAGATGGTTTCAGAACTTGAACTTGCTACAGAACTGATGAAAACAGGCTAGGTATTGATAATATGGCAAGTGTAGACAAGAAAAGAAAATTACGAGCTTCCGTGCTGGACAGACTTATCGATAATGAACCACAGTCTTCTATTGATATGGATGCCAATAATTATCATAAACTCAAAAATCTGCGTGATAGTGTAAGACGTGACCTGGAAAACCTTCTGAATACCCGTTATAAAATAATGCAACCGGATGAAAAGTACAGCGAACTTGAATCATCAGTTTTAAATTACGGTTTACCCGATTTAGCTACAGTCAATATGGCTGACATAGAAAAAAAGCAGCAGTTCCTGGAAAATTTTGAAAGCATATTAAGAGAATTTGAACCTCGTTTTAAATCCATTAACATTTCTTTCCTCGACAATACAGATAAACTTGATCGAACACTTCGTTTTCGCATTGATGCTACCCTGTTTGCCGACCCTTACCCGGAAGTTATTGTTTTCGACTCGGTACTTGAACCGGTAACCCGTTCAATTAATGTTAAAGAGGTTGGTAATGGCTGACGAACTACTACCCTATTTTGAAAAAGAACTGGCATTTATCCGGCAACTTGGAGCTGAGTTTTCCAAAGAACAACCCAAAATAGCTGGCCGACTCGGTGTTAATGCTGATACCGTTGAAGATCCACATGTATCAAGACTTATTGAAAGTTTCGCCTATTTAAATGCACGTATTCAGCATAAACTCGATGATGACCTGCCTGAAATAAGTGATTCACTTTTAAACGTATTGTTCCCGCATTACCAGCGGCCAATACCATCTATGACTATTGTAAAATTCACCCCGGATGAAGATCAGCTTGATTCAAAATACGTTGTCCCCAAAAACAGCCTTCTTGAAACCGACCTGTTCCAGGGCGAGCGTTGTCACTTTACAACGATTTATCAGACAGAATTATTACCTGTTAATGTTACATCGGCATCGGTAATGGGCCGGCCATTTAATACACCTGGCTCATCAACAGTTAAAGGTGCACAAAGCGTCCTTAAGTTACACCTTTCAACTTATTCAGATGACATTCAGTTTTCAGAACTTAATCTGGATAAAATACGCTTTCATTTAAAAGGTCAGGCACAGCATATTAACCCGCTTTACGAAATGCTGTTAAATAATTGCCTTAGTGTCGTCATTGCAAGCTCTGATGATGACACATCCCCCGTCTTTCTTGATAAAAACTGTATACAAAAAGCAGGCTTTGATGATGAAGATGGTATGCTACCTTACCCTGATGCTTCGTTTACAGGTTACAGGTTACTAACAGAATTTTTTGTTTTCCCTGAAAAATTCATGTTTATTGATTTTATCGGCCTGAAAAACAAACTCAAAGACAAAACTGGAAAAGATATAATTATCTACGCCTATCTGGGTGATTCTGATGTTGAACTTGAACATAACGTCAACGAAGAAACTTTTCTGACAGGCTGCACACCCGCAATTAATTTATTTAAACAAAAAGCTGACCCAATAAAACTTGACCACACACAACAGGAGTACCAGGTTATTCCTGATATACGGCGGCCTTCAGGTTTTGAGGTCTATTCAATTGACAAAGTAACAGCAACGGACTCCTCCGGTGGAAGCAAGGAGTTTCATCCAATGTATGGACTGACACACGAACACCAGGATGAAGCTCATCATTCTTTCTGGTTTTCAAACAGGCGCAGTTCAAAAATGGGTAATTTTCAACGCGACGATGCAACGGATGTTTTTATCTGCCCGGTTGATTTAAGTTTTAACCCCAATCAACCTGATGACACTATATTAATGCTTGAAACAACTTGCAGCAATCGCAACCAGCCCTCAAAGCTGCCATTTAATAATGAGCAACCCAATCTGCAATGTGTAGATATTTCACCACCATGCTTAAATATACGGTGTATAACAAAACCAACCGTTACAATACACCCGCCACTACGTAACCAGGCACGCTGGCGCTTATTATCGCACCTTAACCTTAATCATTTGTCGCTTACCGGAAGAGACAATGCAACGGAATCGCTTAAAGAAATATTAAGACTATATGATTTTGGTGAGTCAGCCGTGTCAAGAGCACTGGTTGCGTCAATACAAAATGTGAGTGCACATCCGATAAGCGCTCCACTAAATATAGATGGTCGTGCAACACTTTGCCGTGGAATAGAAGTAGAAGTAACCATTGATGACACAATGCTGGCAGGTAGCAGCAGTTATCTTTTTGCCAATATTCTTGAACACTTTTTTGCGCTTTACTGTTCAATAAACTCCTTTACCCGGGTACTGGTTAAACTAAAAAACAAAGAAGGTTATCTTAAAAAATGTCCTCCCAGAGCTGGCAAAAAAGTACTTCTATAACGCAACACCTTCAAGAGCAAACGCCTGACTATAACTTTATTCAGGCGGTACGTCTTCTTGAACGCAGCCGTTATTTTGATGAGATCCACATCTCAGGAAAAAATATTGCCGTCGCAAAATATATTCCACCTGAAAATGAAGTAATACGTTTTCATGTCAATCAAAAGCTTGAGTTTTACTCATCCGATATTAATTCGGTATACAAAAACAAAAACGGCATTAATTCCAAACAATGGCATCTACTGGTTAACCTGATCGGCCTGACCGGCTCGGAAGGCGTTCTCCCCTATCACTATACAGAACTTATATTGCAAAGGCTTAAGCTCAAAGATAATTCTATTCGTGACTTCTTTGACCTGTTTAACCATCGTACTGTATCGTTATTCTTCCAGGCATCTGTAAAATACAAACTGCCTATTGAATACGAACGTAAACGCCTGTCCGCAAAAGATACAACGGATAAGGATATTTATACCCAGTCTTTTCTTTCTCTGCTTGGGCTTGGTACAAAACACCTCGGCAATCGCTTACACACTGAAGATGAATCATTAATTTATTATAGCGGCCTGTTTTCACAACAAATTAAAACCAGCAGCGGGCTTAAACAAATATTGCAGAGACATTTTTCAATACCTGTCGATATACAGGAATTTGTTGGCCAATGGCAGGATTTGATTGATGATGTCAGAACACGTCTTGCATCAAAGCAGGCACCTAAAGGCCAGAATGCCTGCCTCGGTCGCTCTGCAATCCTTGGCAAAAAAGGCTGGGATGCACAGGGGAAAATTCGAATTGTATTAGGACCGATGAATTCTGCTCAACTAAAACGTTTTGCCCCCGGCACAACAACACTTAAAGCACTTAATGAAATAGTGCGACTGTATTCCGGGATAGAGTGTAACTATGATTTTATTATCCAGGTTAAGGAAAAAGACATTCCATCTAAACTGGAACTTTCCAAACACAACCGGCCTATTGTTGGCTGGAATACCTGGTTACCAAAATCCACCGCCAATAAAAACCCGGATAAAACCGTAGATATCGTGGTATCACCTGCCCGATTACAATAAAAAAGGACTTAACATGATTACCATAGACCTGAAATCACTTGTTAACAAACTCAACGAACCCTGCCAGCATGCACTGGAAGGTGCAGCAGGTTTTTGCCTGTCACGTCAGCATTACAATGTTGAAATTGAACACTGGCTTATCAAGATGCTGGAAATTCAGGACAGTGACCTGCTGGCCGTGCTTGACAAGTTTGAAATTAATCCCGGTAAATTTGCACAGGAATTAAATAAAGAACTTGAATATCTTAAAACAGGCAATACTCGTGCACCAGCCCTGTCACCAACCATCGTTGACCTTGCAAAAAGCGCCTGGATGTTAGCATCGATTGATTATCAGTATCCGGTTGCCACATCAGCTCACATTCTTGGTGCATTATTACTTGATGACAAGCTCAATCAGACAAGCAACCTGTTTACAGGTGAGCTAAAAAAAATAACAGGTGATGCACTACGTGAGGCTATTGCTGAAGTTGTTGGCACCACCGCTGAGTCAAAACAAACCCCGATGGGTGATACCACGGTTGCAGAAGGTGAAAGTACAGCGGCGGCAAGCAACGCTCCAGCACTGCAGAAATTTACAATTAACCTTACAGAAGCGGCACGTAAAGGTGAAATCGATGCTGTTCTAGGCCGGGATGAAGAGATAAGACAAATTATCGATATCCTGATTCGCCGCCGGCAAAACAATCCTATCCTTACCGGTGAGGCCGGTGTCGGTAAAACAGCCGTCGTTGAAGGCTTTGCACTACGAATTGCCTCGGGTGATGTGCCCGACTCTTTAAAAAATATCTCTATACTCAGCCTTGACCTGGGTCTGTTACAGGCTGGTGCGAGTGTAAAAGGTGAATTTGAAAACAGGTTAAAGTCTGTAATTAAAGAAGTAAAAGCCTCTCCCGAACCTATTGTACTGTTTATTGATGAGGCTCATACCATGATTGGTGCGGGCGGCAAAGAGGGTCAGGGAGATGCAGCTAACCTGTTAAAGCCTGCACTTGCCCGTGGCGAACTAAGAACCATTGCAGCGACCACCTGGGCTGAATATAAAAAATATTTTGAGCGCGATGCAGCCCTTACCCGTCGATTCCAGGTTGTAAAAGTTGAAGAACCGGATGAAGACAAGGCCATTAATATGATGCGAGCCATCTCGGTTGTCCTGCAAAAACATCATGGTGTACGTATCCTTGATGAAGCGATTGTTGATTCAGTTAAACTATCCAGCCGTTATATCACTGCACGACAGTTACCTGACAAATCAGTAAGCCTGTTAGACACAGCCTGCGCACGTGTGTCTCTAACACAAAGCTCTACCCCTTCATCTATCGAAGATACAACCCGGCAGATAGCACAAACAGAAACAAACATTGGTCTGCTTGAACGCGAAAATGCTATTCTCGGCAACTGTGATGAACGGATTGAATTGCTTAACAACGAACTGACTGCACTGCAGGAAAAACTGGAGATTCAACAGGAACAATGGAATATCGAGAAAGATATTGTTAACAAAATTCACAACCTGCAACAGCAAATCGAAGATGGCTTTCAGTCTGTAAGCAGACAAAAATCATCTTCAAAAACGGTAGCAAGTGTAAGCTCGGCTGATAGCGGTTCAGCCAATGACCAGACACTCTCTGAAGACAGCTCTGCAAGTGTTGCAGACCAGCAAAAAATTAAAACCGAAATTCAGGAATTAATCGACTCACTGACACTTGTACAGGGTGATTCACCGATGATACAGATCAATGTCGATTCTCAGGCTATTGCAGAGGTCGTAGCAAACTGGACCGGCATCCCTGTTGGAAAAATGGTTGCAGATGAAATTAATTCAATCATGAATCTTAAAGATTTATTAAGTGAACGTATTATCGGCCAGAAACATGCACTCGAAGCTATTGCACAAAACATTCGTACTTCACGAGCCGGCTTAACCGATCCACGTAAACCTGTTGGCGTATTCTTTATGGTTGGCTCCAGCGGTATCGGTAAAACAGAAACCGCACTTGCTCTGGCCGACATTCTGTACGGTGGTGAACAAAATATTACAACCATTAATATGTCCGAGTTTAAGGAAGAACATAAGGTATCAATGTTACTGGGCTCTCCTCCAGGCTATGTTGGCTATGGTGAAGGTGGTGTACTTACCGAAGCTGTTAGACGCAAGCCACATAGCGTTGTGCTCCTTGATGAGATGGAAAAAGCACATCCGGGCGTACAGGATGTATTCTATAACCTGTTCGACAAAGGCACGATAAAAGATGGTGAAGGCCGGGATATTGATTTCCGCAATACAGTCATTATCATGACATCGAATGCTGGCGAGGAACATATTCGGGCAATATGTTCAGCATCCGAAGAATTACCAGAACCCGATGTATTACTCGATAACTTCAGGCCGCAATTGCTTAATTATTTTAAACCGGCATTTCTTGGGCGCACAACAGTTATCCCCTACTATCCATTAAGTGACGAGGACTTAATGGCCATTTGCAAGATCAATATGAATAAAATCAGCAAGCGCGTACACGAAAACTATACTGCCGACTTTAGTTACGATGACGATGTGTTATTGCATATTGTAGCCCGAAGTCAGGAAGTCGATACAGGTGCACGGAATATTGAAAACATTCTTACCAAGACACTCTTGCCGGAAATGGCATCGGAATGTTTATCCCGAATGGCTGATGATAACCCGATTAGTAAAATTCATGTAGGAATAACTGAAGAAGGTGGGTTTACTTACGACATCAGTTAAAATATTAGCGTATTTTTACCCTTTATTATTTAAAAAAACTTATTCAGATTATCATGGTAACACGGAATTTATTTTTAGTATTAACAACTCTTGTTGTTTTCACTGGCACTACATTTGCAAATACTGCAAAAATCAAACCACAGGCTCCGCTTGATGCCGATCTGCTTGACAGTGAATTTATTCGATTATCAAAAGCAATATACAGTAAAAATATTGCTGTAAACTCTGCTGTTTTTAAAAACATCAATTCTTTTCAAAGCAGGCTCAATTCCCTTATTTCAGAAAACAATGAAACAGCAGCAATTCGCCTTGTAATCCGAAATCTTGAACTGATAAAAAACAATATTGATCACAACTCAGTGTTTACAGTTATAAGGCTTCTTCTAAAGAATAACGAATACCTTACAGCAAACAACTTGCTTGAACACATAAAAAAAGAAGGTGATGTTTCGCTTATCTCCAATATTGTCTTCCTTTTTTCAAAATACCACTTCAATCACGAAGATTACAAAAAGACACTGCAAACACTGGATGGCATTATCCCTTATCTCAGCGTTAATGATGGACACTTTGCATTGATAATGAATGGTATTTCCCTGCAAAAAATAAAGCTGCACAGAAAAGCGCTGGTTTCATATGAAAAAGTACCCGAAACCTCTGTCTATTATGAATATGCGCAATTAAATAAGGCGATTGTTTATATACGCCAGGGCTGGTGGTCAGATGCACATCTCATCATTACACATTTACTCAATAAAAGAAAAACCAGCAAATCAAAGCATGACCGTGAACTGGTTAACAGGCTCTATCTCGTGCTTGGCTATTCATTTTTACAACAGGAATATTTCAGAGAATCCCGTAATGCTTTTCGTAACATTGAAAAAGACAGCATCTATGCCAACCGCGCATTACTGGGAATAGCACTTGCTGCCGCCAACCAGGGCGACAATGTTGGAGCACTGAATGTACTCAATATACTTCAGCAAAAAAATGAAAAAATACTGCCCGTTGACGAATCTTACCTGCTTCTTCCTTATATATATGAACGAATCGGACAAAACAAGACGGCCTCTGCCAGCTATTCACTAGCATTAAGCTATTACGAAAACCGTATTAAGGAACTAAATAGCCTGATACGTAAATACAGAAATAAATCATTCACAAAACTACCCATTGTAAACAACAAACTTTCTCTTGACGGCAACTTAATCGAGTTAAATGACCGAAATAATGAAATATTTAATAATTACAGGCAGCTGAAAATGTTCAGCAACATCGTAAGTGACCCAGAGACCTCACGTAAAATTTCACTGCTTACACATAAGTACCAGGCTCTTCTCGATAAAATAGTTTCTGAAAAACTAAAACAGAATATAGAGTATCTTGAAAGTTATCAGAACCAGTCGCAGTTTGGTATAGCCAGGCTTTATGATAATAGCAGGAAGAAAGCCAGATGAAGACGATCAATACCCTAATGCTATATTTTATTATTACTGTGTCAGTTGTATCCTGCGCATCCAATGAACGCCGTAACACATTAAGAGATCTGGATACAATTAACCATAATAAAAAGCAAACAACCGTCTATATTAAACCAAAAACAACCGAAGAAATTAAATCGGCTTACCTTGAATATCTTAAACATGCAAAAACAAATAATCGCGCCAGAATGACTGCAATAAGTCGTCTTGCAGAAATAGAATTCGACCTGAGCGACAAAATACTTGAAGAAAAAAAGCAGAAAAATATTTCGGCAGATGTTGAAGACCATGTATACAATGCCCGACTAGATAAAACGATAGAGCTACTCTCCACTTCGCTACGTGATTACCCAGATGAAAAGACAAACGACAAAATCATGTACCAGTTATCAAAAGCCTATGAACAAAGGGGGTTTTACGAAAAATCAATCCAGACATTAAAAGCGCTCACCCACAAATATCCCAAATCTAAATATTATATTGAAGCCCAGTTCAGGATTGGTGAAGCCGCTTTTTCAAAACGAGATTATATTTCTGCTGAAGATGCCTATACAGAAGTTATAAGCTCCAGGAAAAATGAAGTCTACTTTGAAAAGTCCACCTTTAAACGTGCCTGGGCACGGTTTAAGCAAAACTATTATATAGAGGCCGTCGACGATATTCTTAGCGCATTAATATTTCATGACTTCCGTCCATACGATTCCCTCGATAAATCAGAAAAATCTCTGTTTGACGAATATTATAGAACGATTGGTCTGTCTTTTGCCTATGCCGGCGGAATTAAACCGCTTAAAAAATATATAAAATCCAATAACACGGAACGATACCGATACAGAATTTACCTGAGTGTAAGCAATGTGTACAAGCAACAGGAACGGTTTTCTGATGCTGTAGCTGTTCTAAAAGAATATATACGGCTTGAAAAAAATTCAAAGGAAACACCTTATGCTTACCTTGAAATTATGGACATATGGAGTCAGGGTGGTTTTGCAGAAAAACTCAACCAGGCCGTTCGTGATTTTTATGCTGCTTACAACCCGGATAGCAAATACTGGAAACGCAAAAACAGGAAGCTGGCACACATACAAACATCAGTCACCAAATCTTTAAAGAAGTATATTCTGCAAATGGCTACGCATTACCACAAGCTATTTCAGAAAAGCAGAAAAAACATCGACTTTAAAAATTCAAAATTATGGTATTCACGTTTCCTGAAGCATTACAAAGGTTTTCTGCATAAAGATAATGTGAACTTCCTGTATGCTGAGTTACTGTTTTCTGCAAAACACTATAAAACGGCTCTGTCTTATTATGAACGTGCAGCTTACGATAATGAGCTTATACTCGACAAAAATGCAGCATTTGCAACAATTATTACCACAGACAAGCTTGTCGCAAACAATAAACACTATCTTGCCAGGCATCTGGAATATGCCAAAAGATATGCCCAGTTGTATGCCAACGATAAACAAACAGGCTCCATATTGACACACGCAGCCGAATTAGCTTTTAAAAATAAACAATATAAAAATGCTATTGAACTTATTGCTTTGTTACCAGCGAGTAACAGTAATTCGCTAACTCGCGCAAAAACAATAGCCGCTCAATCCTATTTTAAACTTGCGCAATATTCCATGGCAGAACAGGCATATCTTGAACTATTGCCCAGTGTTGCAAAAACAGGAAAAAACTATAAAAACCTGATTAACAACATAGCCCTTGCAATTTATAAACAAGGTGAAAGCGAGGCCAGAAATAATAAACCATTATCAGCAACGGAGCATTATAAACGAATTTCAGATATTGTACCTTCTTCTAAATTTGCGCCAACCGGTTTATATGATGCAATCGCTATATTTATGAAAAACAAACAATGGCCAGAAGCAATCAACGCAATAGAAAAGTTTAAAAAACTCTACCCTCAGCATAAGTATATCGGCAAGGTAACCCAGAACCTCTCTGTTGCCTATCTTAACTCAAACCAGAATCTAAAAGCTGCCCGGGAATTCGAAAGATTATCGTCAGTAAATGCCGATACTGAAGTTAAAAAAACAGCCCTGTTACAGGCAGCAAAACTTTATGAAGAAAAGCAAAATTTCAGATCGGCTATTCGCTCATACAGCACATATGTAAAAAGCCATAAAAAACCTTATGCGCAGTATATCGAATCCCTCAACAAGCTTTTCCGTCTCAATATCAAGATTGACCAGCATAAAACTGCAGTACTGTGGCGAAACAAAATCTTGAAGGAAGACAAACGAGTTAACAACCGGCTTAAAACTGACCGAACACGTTTTATAGTCTCGAAGGCGTTTATTTCAAAAGCCAGAGAGAATGAGCAACTTTATAACAAATATCAGCTTAAAAGACCCTTAAAACTAAATCTAAAACGTAAAAAACAAGCCATGCAGTCTGCTGTACAACTGTACGGACAGGCTTCATCCTATAAAATATCAGAGACCAGTTCAGAAGCCACCTATGCAATTGCTTCTATATATTATAATTTCAGCAAAGCACTTTTAAATTCTGAGCTTCCGAAAGGTCTTAACAAGAACGAACAGGAACAATATAAAATACTTCTCGAAGATAAAGCTTTTCCATTCGAAGAAAAAGCTATCGAGTTCTACGAACACAATATGGAACATACACGCGACAATATATTTAATGACTGGGTAAAACGAAGTTACGCAGAACTTAAGCAACTCTACCCTGCCCGCTATAAACGAAATTTTAAACTGGATGAATACATCAATGTTGTTCACTAAGAATATATTTTTAACTGTTTTGCTTGCTATTTTTCTTACTGCTTGCGCGCAGATAGAAACACAGGATGAGACCAACACAGAAAAACAACAGGAAAACATTACATCTGCACCCGAAAAACTTTCTGGCGAGGAGCTCAAAAAATATAAAACTGCGCTCTATGCAATGCGTGATAATAACATGCAAACAGCAAAAGAATTATTAACAGAAATTGTTTCTGAATACCCAAACCTTTCCGGTCCTAAAGCAAATCTCGGGTTAGTCTACTTCAAGGAAAAAAATTCAAAAAAAGCACAGGAATTACTCACTGAAGCTATCAGGCTGAATAATCGCAATGCCTATGCTCACAACACCCTGGCTAGCATACAACTACAGCAGGGTGACTTTATTAATGCTGAAAAACATTTTTTACTTGCGTTAAAGTTCAAACCTGATTACGCAAAAGCCCACTTTAATATTGCGCTTTTATATGATGTTTTCTTCCATAAAATATCAGAATCTATCAGCCACTATAAATCATATTTATCCTTAATAAGCAAAAAAGGTATGACAGATCAAAAAACAGTTGATTGGGTTAAACATCTGGAAAATTCATTAAAACAAGGTTAGTAACAATGAAAAATATTCTATTTATTCTGTCTGGTTTCTTTCTGTTTTTTTTATCCGCTTCCGCTTTTTCAGAAATCGAAATTAAAATGGATACGACCACTATCAAAGGTAACACAGAACTACCCAAAATTATTTATATCGTACCCTGGCAAGAATCCAGAAAGTTTAAAAATAAAGAGCAACAGCTACTGATACACAGCCTGTACGGTGATTTATTCGATCCCGTATTGCCCGATGAAAGCCTGTATTCAGAACAGCAGAAAATAGCCCATAAAAAATAAAGAAACTTTTTCATTCTAATCAATAACTTACATGGAGTTCACAAAATAATTAAAGCAACTTTCGCAAATGCCGCTACTCTATATATAAAGAATAAAATTTTAACCGGCTGTTAAGCTGAGTTTTACGATGATTTGGAAAGGAACCCTATGAACGATTCGTTACCAGAAGCTTCAACTCCGTGGCGTCAGCGCTGGATAACCGGCCCCATTTTCAAACTCTTTAAGCGCGTAACGCCAAGAATGTCCCAGACCGAACGGGAAGCATTAGAAGCGGGCAACGTCTGGTGGGATGGCGAATTATTCAGTGGCCGTCCTAAATGGAACCGTCTGCGAAAACTCCCCGCTCCCGTTTTATCCAATGAAGAACAGGCCTTTATAGATGGCCCGGTTGAAAAATTCTGCAGCATGATCGATGACTGGAAAGTCACGCATGAAGACTTCGATTTACCAGCACAAGCATGGCAGTTTCTTAAAGAGAATGGTTTCTTCAGTATGATCATTCCAAAACAGTACGGCGGCCTGGAATTCTCAGCTTTTGCTCATTCCGAAGTCGTAATGAAGATATCCACTCGTAGTGTTTCAGCAGCAGTCACGGTCATGGTGCCAAATTCGCTGGGGCCGGGTAAATTATTACTGGAATATGGAACAGAAAAACAAAAAGATTATTATCTGCCACGACTGGCAAAAGGCCAGGAAATTCCCTGTTTTGCCTTAACCAGTCCACATGCCGGTAGTGATGCTGGTGCAATTCCCGATTACGGCATCGTTTGCAGACAGGACTTTGCTGGCGAAAAAAATGTTCTCGGCATGAAGGTTAGCTGGAATAAACGTTATATTACACTCGGCCCGGTTGCTACTTTGCTTGGCCTTGCATTTAAACTTTATGATCCGGATCATTTACTCGGTGATACCGAAGATCTCGGCATTACACTTGCGTTAATTCCAACCGATACCCCTGGTGTTAATATCGGACGTCGTCATTTACCACTTAACATCATGTTTATGAACGGGCCTAATAGCGGTAAAGATGTGTTTATGCCGCTCGACTGGATAATCGGCGGTCAGGATCGTATAGGCCAGGGCTGGCGAATGCTGGTTGAGTGTTTAACCGATGGCCGGGCTATCTCCTTACCGGCATTAAGTGTTGGCGCCGGTAAAATGGCTTCAAGAAGCATAGGTGCCTACTCCCGAATACGCCGCCAGTTTAAACTGCCTATCGGCAAATTTGAAGGCATCGAAGAAGCGCTTGCGCGTATCGGCGGCTATACGTACATGATGAATGCCGCAAGGGTTATGACACTCGGTGCACTTGACCGTGGTGAGAAACCTTCTGTTATTTCTGCTATCGTTAAGTATCACTTAACTGAAGGAATGCGTAAAATTGTCAACGACGCAATGGATATTCAGGGAGGCGCAGGCATCTGTCTTGGTCCACGCAATATAATGGGCCGTGTTTATCAGGCTGTGCCAATCAGTATAACTGTTGAAGGTGCAAATATTCTGACCCGGACGATGATTATTTTTGGCCAGGGAGCTATTCGTTCTCACCCATATATCTTCAAAGAACTTGAAGCAATGGGCAATGAAAACCCGGAAGAATCACTGGACGACTTTGATCGCGCTTTATCTGGACATATCCGGTTCTTTATAACAAATATGTTCCGCAGTTTTTTTCATGCCATCACTTCATCTGTATTTGTAACTGTACTTGGGAAACGCCCCGTTAGACGCTACCATCAGCATCTAACCCGCCTTAGCGCTGCCTTTGCATTGATGACTGATATTTCACTGATGACATTAGGTGGCAACTTAAAACGTAAAGAAAAACTTTCTGGCCGTCTTGGTGATGTACTTAGTTACCTGTATTTAGCCTCGGCCTCGTTAAAACATTTTGAAGATCAGGGCAGACCAAAAGAGGATCTTGCCTTTATTAACTGGGTATCTCAACATTGTATGTATAAAGCCCAAAACGCGCTTCACGGTCTTTTACAAAACTTGCCCAACCGACCTGTTGCCTGGCTGGCACGCCTGATTATCTTTCCAATGGGCAGACATTTTTCCCCACCAAATGATAAACTCGGCCATAAAGTTGCCAGTATATTGATAACCCCATCAGAGTCACGTGATCGTTTAACAAGCGGAATTTATATTCCTGATAATGACAGTGATACATTAGGCAAACTTGAAAAAGGCTTCGACAAGGTTATTATTGCTGACCATGCAGAGAAAAAACTCTATCGTGGACTAAAAGGCTACAAACCGGACTATAATGGACTTGAAGACTTAATCAAACAGGGGCTTGAAAGAAACATCATTACAGAAGATGATGCCAGGCTGATACGAGAAGCGGATGAAGCCAGAACAGATATAATCCAGGTGGACGATTTTGCTAAAGACTTTAACTAGTTTTTAGAATATGGAGAACAAGGTGGCAGAAACAAAAAAAACAACCAGAAAAAAAACAAGCCGTAAGAAAACAGCAAGTTCCAAAACTAAAGCGTCGAAACCAAAAAGCTGGTACGGACGACGCGCTGTTTATATTGTTGATGGTGCTCGCACACCACAACTTAAAGCACGTGGAAAACAGGGGCCTTTCTCAGCAGCCGACCTTGCTGTGGGTTGTGCACGACCACTCCTTGCCCGGCAAAATTTCGACCCAACAGCCATAGACGAAGTTATTATGGGTTGTGTTATGCCCAGTGCAGATGAAGCCAATATTGCTCGCATACTCGGCTTAAGACTCAACTGCGGTAAAGATGTGCCTGCCTACACAGTACAACGCAATTGTGCATCCGGTATGCAGGCGCTGGATAATGCCGCACAGTCCATCGCAATGCGCCGTTCCGAACTGGTACTTGCCGGTGGTGTAGAGTCAATGAGCCGCGCACCTGTCTTGCTTAATAACCATATGGTTAACTGGCTGGGACAATGGATGCAAAGCAAAACATTTACCCAGAAAATAAAAACCATTGGCACATTACGTCCAAAATTCTTTGCTCCAATTATCGGCTTATTACGTGGCTTATCCGATCCGGTCAACGGCTTGTCAATGGGACAAACAGCCGAAATAATTGCAGATCGTTTTAATATAACCAGAGAAATGATGGACAGTTATGCGGTGCAAAGTCATCAACGACTGGCAAGCGCCCAGGACAATAATTTTCTTTCTGAAATTGAAACCATATATGACACTAAAGGTAATTTTTACGACCATGATGATGGCGTTCGACGTGATTCCGATATGAATTCACTGGCAAAACTAAAACCTGTTTTTGATCGACCGTTTGGTAGTGTTACCGCGGGCAATAGCGCACAGATTACAGATGGTGCCTCTGTCCTGTTACTTGCAAGCGAAAAAGCACTGAAAGATTACAACCTGACGCCCATCGCTCAAATACTGGATTGTGAATGGGCCGGTCTTGAACCGGCACAAATGGGTCTTGGACCGGCTCACGCCATTCCACCTGTTTTAAAACGAAATAAATACAGTCTGTCAGACATAGACTACTTCGAAATAAACGAAGCTTTTGCCGCTCAGGTACTTTCTTGCCTGGCAGCATGGCAGGACGAACAGTATTGTAAAGAAGAATTAAATCTGGATGGTCCCCTTGGCGAACTTGATATGAATAAACTGAACATTGATGGGGGGGGGGTCAGTATTGGGCACCCAGTCGGTGCAAGTGGTGCCCGTATCGTACTTCACCTTATGCGAATACTGGAAAGAACCAATAGCAAACGTGGTATCGCCAGTTTATGTATTGGCGGTGGTCAGGGTGGCGCTATGATGATTGAAAGAGTTTAGGAGATAGTTGTGTCTGCAAACTATAAAAATATAAAAACTGAAACTGATGATGAAGGCATTGTCTGGATTCACCTTGATAAAGCTGACAGCAGTACCAACATATTATCGGCTGATCTGATGGATGAACTTGAACAGGAACTTACTAACCTCAATAATAAACCACCACGCGCTGTTATATTTTTATCTGACAAGAAAAATGGATTTATTGCTGGCGCTGATATCAATGAATTTACCCGGCTCGAAACAGAACATGTTGCCTTAACGGTTATCCAACGTGGTCAACGTGTTATGAACATGATCGAACGCATGCCCTGCCCGACCGTTGCCCTGATTCATGGTTTCTGTCTTGGCGGCGGTTTCGAACTGGCACTGGCCTGTCGATACCGGATTGCAGACAACGATACAAAAACAAAAATTGGCCTACCCGAAATAAAACTCGGAATTCACCCCGGCTTTGGTGGCGCAGTACGAAGCATAAGAACGGCAGGGCCGATAAATGCCATGAACATGATGTTAACAGGCCGTACATTTTCAGCAAAAGCAGCAAAAAAAATGGGGCTGCTCCATTATGCAATACCGAAAAGACATCTTATGACAGCCGCTCGAAGTGTCATTAAAAAACCACCCACCGAGCCCAAAATTGCCTGGTGGGCAAAACTTGCTAACAACAGATATGCCCGCCCCCTCGTTAAAAAAGTGCTGATTAAACAGGTGTCTAAAAAAGCCATACGGGCACATTACCCGGCTCCTTATGCGCTAATTGATATATGGGAACGTTATGCAGATGATGAGCAAAGATTCATGGAAGAAGAAGCTATCTCAGTTTCACAGCTTATCCTGACGAAAACAGCCCAAAATCTTGTTCGCGTATTTGGCTTGCAGGAAAAAATGAAAGCTTACAGCAAAATTAAAGACTACAACCCGAAACATATCCATGTTATCGGCGGTGGTGTCATGGGTGGTGATATTGCTGCCTGGTGTGCTCTGCAAGGTTTTTCTGTCACTATCCAGGACAAGGAACAAAAAACACTTGCCGGGGTAATGAAGCGGGCCTACTCACTTTATAAAAAGAAACTGAAAAAACGTCTGTTAATTACCGAAGCAATGGATCGGTTGGTACCAGACATAAAAGGCAATGGACTTAAACAGGCTGATGTCGTTATTGAAGCAATTTTTGAAGATGCCGAAGTAAAAAGCAACCTGTTCCGTGAAATAGAACCACAATTAAAACCTGATACTATCATTGCGACAAACACATCAAGCATTCCACTTGAACAGCTTGCACCTGCGCTTAAAGATTCATCCCGACTGGTAGGACTGCATTTCTTTAACCCGGTAGCAAAGATGCCACTGGTTGAAATTGTTTGTGGCAAATCAACCAGTGAACAAACAATGCAACGGGCTGCAAATATTACTAAAACCATTCGCCGCTTACCATTGCCTGTAAGCAGTAGTCCCGGCTTTCTGGTTAACCGGATTTTAATGCCCTATCTAATGGAAGCCGTTGTGCTTGCAGAAGAAGGTGTTCCTTTAAAAGCCATTGATAAAGCAGCAACCGAATTTGGTATGCCAATGGGCCCCATAGAACTTGCCGATACTGTTGGCCTGGATATTTGCCTGAAAGTTGCAGAGAACCTTTCACAGCAGATGGATATCGGTGTGCCAGAGCGTTTACGTAACCTTGTTAACAATAAAAATCTTGGCAAAAAAACCGGTCGTGGTTTTTATACCTTTAAAAAAGGTAAGCCCGTAAAGCCTGATTTGAGCAAAGATTATACTCCACCTACCGATCTGCCAGACCGGCTTATACTGCGACTATTAAATGAAGCTGTCGCCTGCCTGCGTGATGGTGTTGTTGATTCCATCGATATGGTCGATGCGGGTGTTATTTTTGGCACAGGCTTCGCTCCATTTCGAGGCGGTCCGATGACCTATGCTAATAGCCGAGGTATCGAACAACTGGTTAAATTACTTGAAAACCTTGATAGTCGTTATGGTAATCGCTTTAAACCTGATATAGGATGGCAGGAACTACTAAAAACAGAATAATAATATTACCATGTCCCAATTAACAGATCTGATACATCCAGATGTTGCAATACACTTGCCAGGTCTTTTCCAGGAGCGGGTCAAACGCTCTGCCAGTAAAATTGCATACCGTTACTTTGATAAAACCAGTTACCAATGGCAACACTATACCTGGCAAAATGTGCAATCCAGAGTTGCGGCTATTCAGCAGGCATTAACTAACATTAACCTCCAGGCCGGCCAGTCGGTTGGCATAATGTCTGGCAACTGTCCGGAATGGATGATGTTCGAACAGGCTGCGCTTGGCCTTGGCCTGATTGTTGTCCCCCTTTATCCAAACGATAGAGCAGATAATGTTTCTTATATCGTTAATGATGCCGCTATACAGGTTATCCTGGTCGCCGGTTCCGACCAATGTTGTATTCTTGAATCAATAAAAGATTCCACGCCATCTCTTAAATTAATATTAAGCCTTAAACAACATAACCTTGAACACGACAGAATTCTTGATTTTAATAACTGGATTAATGATTTCAAAGATGCACAATACAGTTGTACCAGCATTGAACCTGACAGCCTTGCCTCTATTGTATATACCTCAGGGACAACCGGACGCCCAAAGGGGGTTATGCTTTCTCACAATAACATTCTGCAAAATGCTTACAGTGCAAGCCAGTGCGAAAGCTTTTTACCCAGCGATATATTTTTATCTTTTCTCCCCCTGTCACATATGTTCGAGCGCACAGCGGGTTACTATATGCCAATGTTA
>JALTLP010000067.1:24143-24601 GCA_027001895.1 Chromatiales bacterium
GCCTGATTGTTGTCCCCCTTTATCCAAACGATAGAGCAGATAATGTTTCTTATATCGTTAATGATGCCGCTATACAGGTTATTCTGGTCGCTGGTTCCGACCAATGTTGTATTCTTGAATCAATAAAAGATTCCACGCCATCTCTTAAATTAATATTAAGCCTTAAACAACATAACATTGAACACGACAGAATTCTTGATTTTCATAACTGGATTAATGATTTCAAAGATGCACAATACAGTTGTACCAGCATTGAACCTGACAGCCTTGCCTCTATTGTATATACCTCAGGGACAACCGGACGCCCAAAGGGGGTTATGCTTTCTCACAATAACATTCTGCAAAATGCTTACAGTGCAAGCCAGTGCGAAAGCTTTTTACCCAGCGATATATTTTTATCTTTTCTCCCCCTGTCACATATGTTCGAGCGCACAGCGGGTTACTATATGCCAATGTTA
>JALTLP010000068.1 GCA_027001895.1 Chromatiales bacterium
TTGGTAAATTAACGCGTGAACTGCATGACTCAATCAATACCTTTGGCATGGATGATCGCCTGACCGATCTGGCTGAAGATGAAATCCCGGATGCAAGACAACGACTGGCACATGTTATTACCATGACGGATGAAGCCGCCAACAATACCCTGACTGCGGTTGAAGAATCAATACCGTTATGTGATCAGGTTCTTGCGCAAACAAGAGATATTAAAAATTCATGGGAGAGGTTTTCTAACAGAGAACTTACCCTGAAAGAGTTCAAGGAACTCAGCGGTGAACTCAGAAAGTATTTTGAAAGTAACTCGAACAATGCTGCAATGATAAATGAACATTTAAACAAGGTTTTAATGGCACAAGGTTTTCAGGATTTAACCAGCCAGATTATTAAACGGGTTATTTCCCTTGTAGAAGAAGTAGAAACCAGCATGATTAATATTATTCAGCTTGCTGGCAGCCGCTCCGGCAGTACTGAGAATGAAAACGAAGAAGATCCGGCAAAGTTAAGTGGTCCGGTTGTTCCTGGTCTTGAAGAAAACACTACTGTTTCGGGTCAGGATGAAGTCGATGATCTGCTTTCCAGTCTTGGATTTTAAGGAAGAGTGTTGTGGATGATGAACTACTAGAAGATTTTTTAATTGAAGCAGGTGAAATACTTGAGCGCCTCAATGAAGAACTTGTTGAGCTTGAGAATTCTCCTGATGATATGGAATTGCTTAACTCTATTTTCCGTGGCTTCCATACAATTAAAGGTGGTGCAGGCTTTCTCGCGATTGAACCTATGGTTGCGATTTGTCACCGTTCGGAAGACGTTTTTAACATGGTGCGAAATGGTGAGCGCGAAGTTAATACGGTTTTAATGGATACTATTTTACCGGTACTTGATGTGCTTAATGATCAGTTTGAAGCATTAAGAGGCGGAACCGAACTTGACGATGCCGATCCCGCCTTACTCAATGCACTCGAAGGTATTATTAAAGGTGAAGCCGTTGCCGAAGCCGCCACTGCAGATGAACCGGCACAACAGGAAGAGCCACAAGCTGAAGCGCCACAGGCAGAGCAGACCGGAGATGATAGTCTGGTGGGTGGTGAAGATATTACCGATGATGAATTTAATGTATTGCTGGATGCACTTGATGGCAAACAAACAGAACAACAACCGGCTGCCGCTCCCGCAGCTGATGACGATGATGATTTATTTGGTCTGGACGACGATACGGATAGCACCGAATCAGATGAAATAAGCGAAGATGAATTTGAAGCCTTACTCGACCAGATCCACGGCTCGGGTAAAATAGATACAACAAAAATTCCGGAAGCTAAGAGTAGCGAAGAGACGACTGCAACTACTCCAGATAAAGCCGAAACTGCCGCCCCTGCCGCTTCAGATTCTGTTGCCAGTGATGAAATTTCGGATGACGAATTTGAAGCACTGCTTGATGATCTGCATGGTTCCGGCAAGATAGATACCGCCAGGATTGCCGCGCAAAATACAGACAAGGCCCCGGCTAAAGACGAGCCAGAAAAACCGGCAGCAGCCAAACCTGCAGCTAAAGCACCGGCCGCTAAAAAAACCGAGCCAGAAAAACCAGCCGCAGCCAAAAAACCGGAAGCAGCTAAACCTGCTGCTACAAAAGATACCGCTGCCAAACCAAAACCGGCGGCAGCAAAAGATAGCAAGCCACCGGCAGAAACATCGGTGCGTGTGGATACGGCACGGCTCGATGAAATCATGAATATGGTTGGTGAACTGGTACTTGTACGTAACCGTTTAACAAGACTCGGTGCCACAATGGGCGGAGAAGAAATGTCCAAGGCGGTTGCTAACCTGGACCTGGTAACGGCCGACCTGCAATTATCTGTGATGAAAACACGGATGCAACCCATCAAGAAAGTCTTCGGACGTTTTCCAAGGGTTGTACGCGATCTCGCACGTAGCCTGAAAAAAGAAATACGTCTTGAAATGATGGGCGAGGACACTGACCTGGATAAAAATCTGGTTGAAGCGCTGGCCGATCCGCTTGTGCATCTGGTCAGGAACTCCGTCGATCACGGTATTGAAATGCCGGATGATCGGGAAAAAGCAGGTAAAGACAGACAAGGCACGGTTATCTTATCTGCATCGCAGGAAGGCGATCATATTTTGCTGTCTATTGAAGATGACGGTAAAGGTATGGATGCCGATGTATTACGCCGTATTGCCGTAGAGCGTGGCATGATGGATGCGGATGCAGCGGCAAGGATTGATGATCATGAAGCGTATAACCTGATCTTTGAAGCAGGCTTTTCTACCAAGAAAGAAATTTCGGATATCTCCGGTCGTGGTGTGGGTATGGACGTGGTTAAAACCAGCATTACCCAACTTAATGGTTCAGTAGAAGTGCATTCTAAATTGGGTAAAGGCAGCCGCCTTGAAATAAAAGTGCCGTTAACCCTCGCCATCATGTCGACATTAATGGTTCGTCTCGGTGACCAGATGTTTGCACTGCCACTGGTAAACGTTAATGAAATATTCCATCTTGATTTATCGAAGACAAACGTAATGGATGGACAGTTGGTAACAATTGTTCGGGAAAGAACCCTGCCATTATTTTATCTGAAACACTGGCTGGTTAAAGGCGAACAAAATGCGCCGCTTCCTGATGATGGTCATGTTGTTGTAGTAAGTGTTGGCACGCAAAAAGTTTGTTTTCTTGTTGATGAGCTGATTGGACAGGAAGAAGTTGTTATTAAACCATTAGGCGCATTATTGCATGGCTTGTCTGGACTGGCCGGTGCAACCATTACCGGCGATGGTGGCATTGCCATTATTCTGGACGTGCCCGGTTTAATGAAACGTTATGTATAACTTGACTCATTTTGTTGTTTTGGGTTACTCGCTTTTTTAAGGATAACTGGTATTGAGGGTACTAAATGGCAATTCGTGTATTAATTGTAGATGACTCAGGTTTTTTCAGACGCCGGGTTAAGGAAATACTGGAATCCGATCCGCTGCTGGAGGTTGTTGGCCTGGCCGAAAACGGTGAGCAGGCTATCGAGCAGGTAAAAAAGCTCAAGCCAAATGTTGTGACAATGGATATAGAAATGCCGGTCATGGATGGCATCACTGCAACGCGAAAAATTATGCAGCAGTGCCCAACGCCAATAATCATGTTTTCTTCGCTTACAACCGATGGTGCAAAAGCAACACTTGATGCACTTGATGCCGGCGCTGTTGACTTTTTACCTAAACGCTTTGAAGATATTTCCAAAGACAAAGAGGAAGCCAGAAAACTGCTTTGTCAGAGTGTTAAGGATGTCAGCAAAAAACCACGTCAGTCAGCAAAGCCTGCAACAGCACGCCCGGCTACGCAAACAATAGCCCCGGGTAAAAAACCGGAAGCAGTAGCAGATCGCGCGCCTGTTAAAAAGGCAAGAGAAAACACCACGACAAAAATTAATTTACTGGCTATTGGTACGTCTACCGGTGGCCCGGTTGCATTGCAAAAGGTTCTAGTTGAATTACCACAAAACTTTCCGGTGCCTATTGTATTGGTTCAACATATGCCGGGCAGTTTTACCGGTGCGTTTGCTGAACGGCTTAATCAGCAATGCAAGATAGAAGTTAAGGAAGCGGTTAATGGCGACAAGTTACAGCCCGGGGTTGCTTACCTCGCCCCCGGCGGAAAACAAATGGTTGTCGAAAAAACGGCCGGACAGTTAACCCTGAAAGTTATTGAAGATATGCCGGGGCAGACCTACAAACCTTCGGTTGATGTTACCTTTAATTCAATTAACAAGGTTGTACCATCGAATACACTGGCCGTTATTCTTACCGGGATGGGCTCGGATGGTTGTATTGGTTCCACGGCTTTGCATAAGTCTGGTTCTATAATCTGGGCACAGGACGAAGCAAGCTGTGTTGTGTACGGAATGCCAGCGGCAGTTGTTGAAGCAGGTATTTCCGAAAAGGTCATGGATATAAATAGTATTGGTTCGAGCATTACCAGGCGAGTATAAGGATGGACTTTCTAAGCCTGCTAGGATTAATTGTCGGAGTCAGCGCCATTTTATTTGGCCAGTACCTCGAAGGCGGCGCCATATCAACACTGGTAAACGGGCCGGCCATGCTTATTGTGTTGGGCGGCACCCTTGGTGCAGTCATGCTGCAATCTCCCTTTGCTATTTTTATGCGTTCGGTTCGTATGTCGACCTGGATTTTTGTAGCACCGAAGCAGCAAATGGAAAGAACGATAGATAAAATTGTTTCCTGGAGCAATATTGCGCGTAAAGAAGGTTTACTTGGCCTTGAAAACATCGAGGAGCAGGAAAAAGATTTATTTGCACGCAAAGGCCTGCAGTTATTAATTGACGGCAGTGAACCGGAAAATATACGTTCCATTCTGGATGTTGAAATAGAAACCAGAGAACGTTTTGATTTGCAGGCCGCAAAAATATTTGAAAGTATGGGCGGTTACAGCCCGACAATCGGTATTATTGGTGCGGTACTGGGTTTAATCCAGGTAATGGGTAATCTGTCTGACCCCAGTAAACTTGGTAGCGGCATAGCCGTTGCTTTTGTTGCCACCATTTACGGTGTCGGTGCAGCGAATCTTTTATTTATTCCCATTGCCAATAAACTAAAAAGTCTTGTGTCTGAGCAAAGCCAGTACCGCGATATGATTGTGGAAGGCATGGTTTCCATTGCAGAAGGGGATAACCCGCGTAATATCGAAACCAAGTTACTGGGTTATCTTTTGTAGCAGCGGTTACTATGTTATGCGACGTAAAAGAGCACACCAAGAAGAGGACAACCTGGAACGTTGGTTGGTTTCTTATGCCGACTTTATAACACTGCTTTTTGCTTTTTTTGTTGTTATGTATTCGATGTCTTCGGTTAACGAAGGTAAGTACCGGGTATTATCCGATACTATGGTTGCTGCGTTTAATACTCCACCAAAATCCATGGACCCCATCCAGATTGGTGAGGAACAAAAAACAATTTTAAAAGATAACAGTGTCGTACAGGATATAAAACCTATAGAAATAATTCCTGAACAGAAAACACCAGAAAAAGATGAAATGCAGGAAATTTCTGAGCAGGTAAAAAAATCTTTACAACCTTTAATACGACAGGGACTGGTAAACGTAAACAAAAATAAGTTATGGGTAGAAGTTGAACTAAACAACAGTCTGCTATTCGATATAGGCAGTGCTGAACTCGAAGAAGAGTCTGCAAGTGTAATACGTAAACTGGCTAAACTGCTTGCACCCTTGCCAAACCAGATTGATGTTGAAGGGCATACCGATAATGTCCCGATTAGAAATGAAATTTATCCGACTAACTGGGAGTTATCGGCTGCACGTTCGGCCAGCCTGGTGCGAGCGTTAAGTAAGCGCGGTGTAAAGCCAGAACGCTTAACGGCAATAGGTTATGGCCAGTTCAGACCTAAAACAACTAATAAAACATATCAGGGGCGACAAAAGAATCGCCGCGTAGCCGTTGTAATACTGGCTGATAAAAATGCACGGCGTATGAAGGAAATAGAAGGGGAAAAATAATGTTGCAGGTTGTGTTGTGAAAGTATGGGCAGTCGCGAATCAGAAAGGTGGTGTAGCAAAGACAACCACGGTTATTACTCTCGCAGGGCATCTTGCGGCAAAAGGCTTGCGTTGCCTGTTACTGGATCTGGACCCACATGGCTCTTTAACTTCTTATTTTAAGCAGGACCCGGATTCACTGGAAAAGAGCGCCTATAATCTTTTTCAGATGCATCAGCTTTATTCTAACAATCAGATTAAAGAACTGATTCTTCATTCCGAAGTGGAGGGTATTGATTTTATTCCAGCCTCTATTTCGATGGCCACGCTGGACCGGCAGTTGGGTTCGCAAGAAGGCAAAGGGCTGGTAATAAAAAAGACCGTTGATTTACTTGCCGATGAGTACGATTACGTCTTAATAGATTGCCCGCCGGTACTGGGTGTACTGATGGTCAATGCGCTGGCAGCCTGTACCCATGTGCTGGTGCCAGTACAAACCGAGTTTCTGGCACTTAAAGGTCTGGAAAGAATGCACAACACTTTAAACATGATAGTAAAAGCACGACAACACGGTGTTAGCTTTACGATTATTCCGGTTATGTTTGACCGGCGTACCCGTGCATCTATCGACAGTTTGCGTGCCTTGCGTGAAAAATACGGTACAGAGTTATGGTCGGGTGTTATCCCGGTTGATACCGGTTTCAGAATGGCAAGCCAGAAAGGTTTACCACTCTCAACCTGTTCCAGATCATCTCGGGGTTCAAAAGCTTATGCCGAGTTACTCGACAGCCTGATAAATCCGAATCGTCAACCTGATTTAAAGCTGGTGACCAATGAGTAACGATAATAATACACTGGTTGATTCCAAACTGGCCTTGTCAGTTTTTCTGGATTCTTTATTAAAAGAAACCGAAACAGTCGAAGAGCTGAGTGAAACAACAGAACCAGCTGTCAGTCTTGTAACAGAAACGGCACCGCTTGAAGAGCCGTTAGTTGAAGAACCTGTTGTAGAAATTAAAACTGTTCCGGCAAAAATTGTTGAGGACGCTGCCAGTGTTGAAACAACCATTGCCGAACAAGCTGAAGTGGTTATTGAACCACAGCCCGAGGAAATTGAAGTCAACGAGGCACCGCTACAGGAAGGTGCTTTCCAGGCATTGCTTTTTAAGGTAGCGGGTTTAACGCTTGCGGTAAGACTGGTCGAACTTAATGGCGTGCTTGAATGGGACGAGGCTGCCTTAACCGAAATGCCGGGGCATTCGTCGTTTTATCTGGGGTTATTTCAGTATCTTGGTAAAAGTATTCCGATTGTTGATACTGCGCGATTAGTGTTTCCGCAAGATAAACTTGTAGCTTTATCGGCCGATAAACCCCTTGAGCGGGTAAAGCGCATTGTTTTAATCGACGACAGTAACTGGGGGCTGGCTTGTGACGAAATAGCTGAAGTCATCGAGCTGCAACCAGACGAAGTTAAGTGGCGCAAGGATCGCAGTAAACGCAAGTGGATGGCTGGTACGGTTATCGACCATATGTGTGCTTTGGTGGATGGCGCCGGATTCGCGGAAATGTTACAGCAAGGCAGCCATAATCGTAAATAGAAGTGAATATAAATTATTGATTTAATTAAAATTGTTATG
>JALTLP010000069.1 GCA_027001895.1 Chromatiales bacterium
GTAAACACGAAGGCGGGAATCCATAAAATATATACAGGAATATATCATGTACAAAGGTAGTTGTTTTTGTGGCAAAGTAAAATTTGAAATCACATCAAATATAAAAAACATCGTCTTTTGCCATTGCTCCCAGTGCCGCAAACTACAGGGCACGGCCTACGCCACAAATGGCGTTGTGAATAAAGAACATTTTAAAATAGTATCAGGTGAACAGGAATTAACTGCACATAAGCTATCCGAAATACAAACACGATATTTCTGTAAACACTGTGGCTCACCAATAAAAAGTGAAAACACAAAAATACCCGGCGTTGTTCGTGTTCGCCTTGGAACAATTGATGACGAAATATTAGACAAACCACAAGCCCATATTTTTGTCGCATCAAAAGCAAATTGGGATACTATTTGTGATGGCGTACCACAATACGATGATTATGAACCAGAGCGTAGTAAATAAAGCCGCTATTAGCTAACTTATTGAATATTAATTTCAGATGTTTTGCAGTATAACAAGTGTGCAAAATATTAAACGATAGCATTTACAAATTGATTTTTAATAAACGTTAGAGATGAGGCTGGTCAAAATAATCAAAATGGACAAAAATAAACCTGGTTATATTTTAATACTACTTGTTTCAATAGTGGCTGCACTTACTGTTTATTCTCTTGATCCCATTGCACAGGATATTAAATACCACCAATTTGCAGACAAGATAACATATTTTTCTGTCAGCAATTTCTGGAATGTTGTTTCCAATATTCCGTTTTTGCTGGTTGGGCTTTCTGGCCTTTACAGTATTTATTATTCGAAGAAAATTAAATTTGTGGCCGGCCAAAAGGCTGCATACGTATTGTTGTTTTCTGGTATTTCGGTTGTTTTTATTGGTTCGTCTTATTACCACCTTAGGCCAGACAATCTCACCCTGGTATGGGATCGGCTGCCGATGACGGTAGCATTTATGTCACTATTTTCGATTATAATTAGCGAGTTTATATCAGTAAAAGTTGGTAAGGTATTACTCTGGCCGCTGGTGATTGCAGGGGTTTATTCAGTTTATTACTGGCATAGAGAGGACGATCTGCGTTTATATGCGCTGGTTCAGTTTTTACCGATAATTTTAATACCATTGATCCTTGTATTATTTAAACCCGTTTTTACACATACTTTTGGTTACTGGTTATTATTACTGGCATATGTAATAGCAAAGTTACTGGAGTATTTCGATTTACAGATATTCAATATACTGGTATTTATCAGTGGTCATTCCCTAAAGCATATTTTTGCAGCACTTGGAGTTTATTTAGTATTAGTAACCTATAACCACAGGAATCTGGCTGTATATAAACAGTGATATAGATTGAAGACGGTTCTCTGTTTGTTACAATAAAAGCAATAGAAATCTTAAAATATATTTAATCTGTGGTTCAGAACTATTGCGCAGTTATCTGTTAACCAGGAGGGTAAGATAATGAAACGGCAACCCGTTGCAGCAGAAGCGATTCCTTTAAATGACCAAAAGACCGTATACCCGCAACCCTTTGCTGCTATGGTCGAAGGACGTGATAAAAGAAAACTGGGCGATTTCTTTGGTTTGAAAAATTTTGGAATCAATTTAACCTGTTTATCTCCGGGTGCAATATCTGCACTATTACATTATCACTCGAAGCAGGATGAGTTTATTTATATATTGGAAGGAACGCCGACTCTTGTGTTGGGTGACGCAGAATATTTAATGAACCCTGGGGATTGTTACGGTTTTAAAGCCGCGTCGGGTGTGGGTAGCCAGTTGGTCAATAACTCAGAGGGTATAGTAAAGTACCTGGAGATTGGTGATCGCAGTGAGGGGGACGAGGCCGAATATCCGAATGACGACTTAAAAGCAATACAAACGCAAAGCGGCCAGTGGCGTTTTGTACATAAAGATGGCACGGCATACTGATACATAATAAGGTAAGTATATGAGTATTGTTGATATGGTTTCACTGTTTAGTATTATGCTGGTACTGGCATTGCTTCCGAGTACCAGTGTTGCCGTGGTTGTAACACGTTCAATAACCAACGGAACGGCAAATGGCATTGCAGTATCACTGGGTATTGTACTGGGTGATCTGGTTTTTATTTTGCTGGTTATTCTGGGTTTAGCAGCCGTTGCACAAACCATGGGCGTATTGTTTCTGGTAATAAAATATATGGGTGGCTTTTATCTTATCTGGCTGGGCATTAGCCTGTTAGTGTCAAAAAACACGCTGCCAATATCCACCAGTCAGGGTAAAGAAAAAGCGAATCTGTTTGGCAGTTTTATGGCCGGTTTTTTAATAACATTAGGTGATATAAAGGCGATTTTTTTCTATATCAGTCTGTTACCAACATTTGTCGATATGCAGTCTCTGAAATGGATAGATACAGTTTTAATTATGCTTATTACAATTATTACAGTTGGTGGTGTTAAAATATTTTATGCGGTTTTTGCCGCAAAAGTCATTTCATTAACAAAAGCATTTAACCCGGAAAATAAGCTAAAGAAAATAGCCGGTAGTTTTATGATAGGTGCTGGTGGATATTTAATTGTAAAGGCGTGATAAATAACATTACAACTGACTTTGAGTTATACGTAAATAAGGGCGAAATAAAAATTTATATTGCAGTAGAGTAATTTTAATATATTTTATTCAAGGTTAATTTTTTATGGATGATACATCGCAATTAGTCTGGGGAATAATATTTGGTGCCATCGGTCTGGGTTACTTTACCTATGGCCGAAAACAAAAAGCCGTTGTTCCGTTCCTTACCGGTATTGCTTTATTTATATTTCCATACTTTATGTCGAATGTTTACTTGCTTGTGCTTGTTGGTATTGCATTGGTCGCACTACCTTATTTTATTCGGCTATAAAGCACTTAATAATCTGGCGATGATATGTTTAAATTTGTTTTCTCACTGATACTAATTTTCTTTACACTTAACACCACGATAGTTTTTGCAAACCCAGGTTGTGCTTTTCAGGGTGTAAGTGTTCAGGTTCTGGGTTCGGGTGGCCCGGAACTCGATGACAGCAGAGCATCAACGGGTTATCTGGTGTGGTATAAAGCGAAGGCACGGATACTTGTTGATATGGGGAGTGGCAGTCTGTATCAGTTTGAAAAAACGGGTGCATCGTTAAATGATATTAATACAATTTTACTGTCGCATTTGCATGTTGACCATAGCAGTGATCTGCCTGCTTTTATTATGGCATCTTATTTTTCTGACCGTAGTCGTGATATAAATTTGTTTGGTCCGACGGGTAATGAGCTAATGCCATCGACTGTCAAGTTTGTACAGGCTTTATTTGGCAGCAAAGGGGCTTATAAGTATCTGAACAGTTATCTTGATGGCAGTGATAGTTATCGCTTAGTACCACATAATATAACTGCAACAGGTAAAACTCAGCAGTTGGCAGATTCTGGATCAATCTCTCAGCTCACAGCTGTTCCTGTGCACCATGGGCCGATTCCAGCATTAGCATGGCGAATAAAAATTGCAGACAAGACAATTGTTTTCAGCGGAGACATGAATAACGACAAGCATACGCTTGCTGGTCTGGCAAAAAATGCAGATTTATTAGTGGCGCACCATGCCATCCCTGAGGATGCTGGCGGGGTTGCGCGTAATCTGCATATGCCGCCATCCGTTATCGGTAAAATTGCAGCCAGGGCACGGGTTAAAAAACTTGTATTGTCGCATCGAATGAAGCGTACAATGGGTCGTGAGAAAGAATCACTTTATCAAATAAATAAACACTATAAAGGCCCTGTAAAATTTGCAGATGATTTGCAATGTTTCAGGCTTTAATATTTAACCTGGTTATCGGCTTACTATGGCTATAGATACAACTAACGAACTATTAAAAGACCTCTACTGGATTACCTTACTGGCGGTGATTGTATCTTCGGCATCGGGCGTGCTTAAAGCCGGCTTTAAGCAGTTTGATTTATTTGGTGTTATTATTATTGCTATTGCAACCGGATTAGGTGGTGGTTCAATGCGGGACATGCTACTGGACCGGCCGGTGTTCTGGATTGCTGATCAGGTTTTTTTTATTGCTTCAATGGGGAGTGCGGTTCTGGTTTTTATACTGGCCCGGCTAGTTACTATTTCACCCAGGAACTTTCTTATTGCTGACGCTGCCGGGCTTGCAACCTTTGCTGTAGCCGGTACGCTGGTTTCACTTATGGCTGGTTCACCTGCACTGGTTGCCAGTTTTATGGGTGTAATGACAGGTACGATGGGCGGTATATTCCGCGATGTACTTTGTAATGAACAGCCCGTGGTATTTTCAAGCCCGTTATATGCCACTGTTTCCTGGCTGGGCTCGCTGGCCTTTATTGGCCTGGTATACCTGGATATAGATATAACAATATCCGCAATAGTAGCGGGTGTGGCAATCTTCGTTTTTCGTTTACTGGCGCTTTACTTTAATATTGGTTTGCCGCGTTTCAGGTTTAAGGCATAAATGAAATTTAATACATACTATTACTTACCTAAAAGTAGTTCGAACTACATTTTATATTTTTGTGGCTTACAACATTAAAAATTCTTTTATCTCGTCTTTTTTTGCAATACTGTCTTCAAAACCGAGTTCAATTAAATCCCTGCAATAACCTTTTTCAAATAACAGGTAACTCATTAAGCTTGAGCCTTCGGTACGCATGGCACCGATACCGCGAAGTAACATGCGAATTGATGCAGGCATATCTTTGGCATAAGGGGCTGCAAGTTTGCCGATATCCTCGCTGGGTGAAATCAGTAGTGTGTCAACATTGCGTAGCGGTATACCGTGTTCTTCAATAGTTTGCTCCGGTATTTTGCTAACGGTATTATTAATTCGCATCAAACGTTCAAGGTCGGCTTCGAGGCTGTCAAGAAAAATACTGTTAAGCACATGCGAAGCAATATCTGCAAAACTTGGCGTGTTTTGCTGGCAGATACGTTGTTCAACTTCTTCATCTTCCTTGCGGTTGCCAATAATCATCAGGCGGTCCGAACCAAGATGTAGCGGTGCGCTTAACGGCGCAATCAGGCGGATAGAACCATCACCAAAAAATTCACGATTTACTTTTTCGGGTTTAAATATAAAGGGTATTGCAGAGGATGCCATCAGGTGAGCAACACTAATTTTCTCTCGGCAGCCAATACGTCTTGAACGTTTCCAGCTTTTAATCGACGGATTGCCCTGATAAAAAGTAACGTTCTGACCTGATGAGTAGCCCGATGCAGAAACGCTCACCGCATGTAAATGGCCGTTGTCGATATTGCGTTGAATGCCTTTGGTATGAAGGTAGTTGGTAAGCAGTTCATTAAGCGGTTCACGGTCCAGCAGGTACATGGGCTTGTTTTTTGCAAAGCTGGCCAGCATCATCCCAAGTAGCCAGTGCATGCCGGTTTTTATAATACCGCCCGGTGAGGTGCGAAAAATCTGGTCGCAGTGAAAGTTCCCCCAGATAGTCAATAAACGAAAAACAGCTTTCTGGTAGTTATGCGAAGCACTGGCCAGAGCCGTGGCATTAATCGCGCCGGCAGAGATGCCGGATATAATTTTAAACGGGCTTGGCTCACCCTTTTTTACCAATTCGGCAACACCTTTTAATACGCCAACCTGATAGGCGGCGCGCGCACCACCGCCCATCATCACCAGCCCTATTTTGGGATTGGTCACGATTTGGTTATTTTTTGAGCTAATATTCTCAACATTCATATTATTAGTGGCGACCCTTTTAATAGTAACTTTAGTCGATAATTTGCATTAGGTAATCTTTATATAAATAGAGTCTTCAAATATTTTCCAATCGGCCGATAAGTAATCAACACGGCTGATCTTTTTTGAAATGGACAAATAATTTGCAGATGATAAAACCAACCGACCTCCCTGCGCCTCCCCAGGCTGCCTTGCAGATTGTACGTGCCTGCGCGCGCGAAGATGTCACCAGCTCAGAAATATCGGCTATTACCGCAACCAACCCGGCGCTTACTGCGGAATTACTCCGGGTTGCCAATTCACCCCTGTATGGCATATCGCGTGAAGTCAATTCAATTAACATGGCGGTATCGGTTCTGGGGCTGCGCGCCTTGCGAAACCTGGTACTGTGTATTTCCATCCATGATGCGATTAGCAAAGAAGCCATTCCCGGCTTTAATGCCGAAGTATTCTGGGAAGACTCTCTGCGCCGAGCCATTGCCGCAAAACAAATGGCACTTATACTAAAGCAGGATGGCGACGAAGCCTTTACCGCCGGCTTATTACAGGACTTTGGATTGTTAATCCTGTTTTACCTGCACCCCGAACAAGCCAGTCAATGGGATACATTGCGGTTACTTGATCCCGAGCAGCGTTTGCAACAGGAACAGAAAGTATTTTCGGTTAATCACGCAGAAGTTAATCAAAAGCTGGCTGAATTCTGGGAATTGCCTCAGGCACTGGGCGAGGCATTGGCACAACATCATAGTGGCAACGGCAGCCCGTGTAGCAAAATATTACTGGCGGCGGACTGGATTAACAGTGTGTTTATCAGTAACGACCCGTCACATGCCCTGCAAAATGCGAGTAGCAGCATAAGCGAAACTATCAGTCTTTCAGCACAACAGGTAACCGAGTTATGCGAGTTAATGCCCCAGTTGGTCACAGAGGCGGCGGATAGTTTAGGTTTAAAAATAGAAAAGCAGGTCGACTTTGAACAGGTTATGCGTGATGCCAATGTGCGCCTTGCAGAAGAAAATACGGAGTATCAGGAATTAACCTGGAAGCTGGAAAAAGCCTTGCGAGAGCGTGATGCACTGGCCGCAGAACTAAACGGCGAGCTGGAACTTGCGCGGGAAATACAGGCGAGCTTATTACCGGCAGAACAGGACGCAATCCCGGTACATGGTATTAATATATCGGCGAAAGAGTTGTCCGGTGATTTTTATGACTTTTATAAACTGGATGACGGTCGCATTATGTTTAACCTGGGCGATGTCTCTGGCAAAGGGATGAATGCGGCAATGTTAATGGCGAAAGCCAGCAGTCTGTTTCGTTGCCTGGGTAAAAAAATTCATTCGCCGGCCGAGTTATTAAAAATAATTAACCATGAAATTTGCGAAACCAGTATCCGTGGTATGTTTGTTACCA
>JALTLP010000070.1 GCA_027001895.1 Chromatiales bacterium
TCGAGGTACAGTGCAACACGTGATAAACGGCTTAAGGCGCGTACTGACAGTGTTGCACCAGTAATGCCGTCTATTTGTTTATCAAGTTTATTTTGTTTGTTCAGACTGGCGTTATCAAATTGCCGGGTAAAAAATGCATGGCGGACTTCACTGCCACGGCTTTCACGAAATATCAGCACTTTTATTTGTCTGATTTTACTTTTCTCAATAACAAAGCCAACGGTTATAGGCTCGGTTTTGCCTGTTTCTTCAAGTATCCATGCACTGGTATTGTCTTTTAACCAGTAACGAACCCGTAAAGCGTTTGGTTTATGCGTTAGTATAGTTGAAACTGTTTTTCGTACTTCGCCACGCAACCAGATAACCGAAGGTTTTGGAACATTTTGCTCGAAGGTTTGCGCTAAAAAATCTGCGGGTTTTTGATATACACCGCGTGCCCAGCCGGTACTGTTCCAGAAGGCGATACTGGTTAAAAGCAGTAAAAAAGTTATTATCGATTTCATTTGATATGCTCTTTATTAAACAGTAAAGCCGGTTCCACTTAACGGAACCGGCTCGGTATTAAATTTCTTAAAGTTAGAACTGGTAACCAATGCCCAGGTTAAAGCCATCCTGATTTTTGTTGTTGGCGTTATTCTGCATCTGATAGTCTGCTTTAATCACAACATCAGCATGGGGCCAGTAGCTTAAGCCTATATCGGTTTGCTGCTTCTCACCATTCTGACTGGTATCACCGGCCTGGTTATCGTACTTATTGTAGCGAGCGAATACCCCCACTTTATTATTGAACTTATAAGAAGGCTCAACATAAAAACCTTGCTGTTTGTTATAGCCACTGGTTTGGCCATCTACATCCCAGCTTGCATACAGTGCGCGCAAACCAAAGTTACCGGTTTTCCACACAGCATGAGTTTCAAGCATCTGTGCGCCATTTTTAGTGCCCGTACCTTGTGTGTAATCGTCCAGTTTAATAATGGTTGCAGCAACCTCAAGGCCAGCAACACCTGTCCATTTAATACGTGCAGTTGTCATTAAGCTGTTTGCTTTTGCTTCACTCACTTTTTGGCGGCCATCGCGTATCTTTGCCGTACCGCTTGTACCCAAATCGAGGCCGGAGGTAATGGCAACATCGTAAGACAAGCCTTTTGCCAGCTCACCACTGACCGCGGCACCCCCTTCCCACCAGGTTGCTGGCACGATATTTTTTTCGACCGGGTTACGTTCAACACCATAGAATGTCGGGGGTTCGTGCGTTTCATTGATAATACCAACGGGTATCAGGAACAAACCACCTTTTGCCTGGTGTTGTTTATTAATATCAGATTCAATGTAAGCCTGCTCAAGTTCAACCTCGCCGTTTTGGTTTTCTCCTGAAATGGAATGTTCCAGCTCAAGTTCAGAAAAAAAGCGTACGCTATTACTAAATTCATAACCAAAAAACAGGACAAAGCGATGAAAATCGATCTCTGTTTTATCGGTTGCACCACCTTCGCCATCCAGGTTGTTATAGTGCATTTCACCGTAACCTCCGACCATTGTTTTGCTGCTGCCATGCTGCATTTTAGAATTGTTGGCTGATTCAACGGCTTCAGTCGTTGCATCGAGCTGGGCTTTGAGTTCGTTAATTTGTTGTTGCAAACTGGCTTCAGCGCCGCTGGCAGTAAATGGCAGAGTT
>JALTLP010000071.1 GCA_027001895.1 Chromatiales bacterium
CATGATGATGGTATCTGCCGGGGCGATGGCATTGCTTGGCCCAGGGGTGGTGCGTGGTATTAAGGAACTGACTGTCTGGAATTTAAGTGTATCGCGTGAAAAAATATTTGATGTATCCAGTATGTATTTGTTACTGGAAGATTCATTGTTACATGCTGTAGCAAGTATGGCGCCATTTTTTATTGTTATGCTAATCGCTGCCTTTGTCGGTCCGTTAATGCTGGGTGGTTTTAACTTTAGTGCACAGGCACTGACATTAAAATGGGATAAGCTTGATCCGGTTAAAGGTCTAGGGCGTGTGTTTGCGATTAAAGGTCTGGTTGAATTAATAAAAGCACTTGTAAAGTTTTTAATTATTGGCACCGTTGCCGTTCTGTTTCTTTACCAACAATTTGATAACTATTTAATGCTTGGCAGCGAGTCTATCAGTGTTGCCTTGCCGCATACGGTACATTTACTTATCTGGGCATTTATTACGATTGCATCATCATTAATCCTGATTGCGCTGGTTGATGTGCCGTTTCAGATATGGGACTACAACAAGCAGTTAAAAATGACCTTTCAGGAAATTAAGGACGAAAACAAGGACACCGAAGGTAACCCGGACGTGCGCGGTCGGGTTAAACGTGTGCAACGTGAAATTGCACAACGCCGAATGATGCAGGAAGTGCCCAAAGCCGACGTTATTATTACCAACCCGGAACATTATTCTGTTGCATTAAAATACGATCCTAAAACGATGGTAGCCCCGGTACTAATAGCAAAAGGTGTTGATATTATTGCTATGCAAATTCGCCGGGTAGCAAATGAAAATAACGTACCATTACTCGAAGCACCCCCTCTGGCGCGTTCCCTCTATCATACAACCGAATTAAATGCCGAGATACCGGCAGGCCTGTACCTTGCCGTTGCACAGGTGCTTGCTTATGTATTCCAGTTGCGTAAATCAAGTGCGAAACAAAATCAGTATACAAACCACAAGATGAAAGATCTCGATATCCCGGATGATCTTCAGTATGACAGTTAAATAAACAGGTAACTACATGGCAGATCAGGCATTATCATTGGGGCGATTGAAATTAAACTATCAGGGTTTAGGTGCACCCGTATTGGTCATGGTGATGATAGCCATGATCGTCGTGCCGCTTGCACCTATTGCACTGGATGTTTTATTCAGTTTTAATATTTCATTATCACTTATTGTTTTACTGGTAACGGTTTATTCATTACGCCCTTTAGATTTTGGATTATTCCCGACTATTTTGTTAATAACAACTCTGCTGCGACTGGCTTTAAATGTTGCTTCAACCCGTATTGTTTTACTCGAAGGACATACTGGCCCGGGTGCAGCCGGTCAGGTTATTAAAGCCTTTGGTGAATTTGTTATTGGCGGTAACTATGCAGTGGGTATTATTGTTTTTGCGATTCTGGTCATTATAAATTTTGTAGTTATTACCAAAGGTGCAACCCGTATTTCAGAAGTAAGTGCACGTTTTACTCTGGATGCCATGCCGGGCAAACAAATGGCGATTGACGCAGACCTCAATGCCGGTTTAATCGATCAGGACGAAGCACGTACCCGTCGGCAGGAAATTGCAGATGAAGCTGAGTTTTATGGGTCAATGGACGGTGCCAGTAAATTTGTTCGTGGCGATGCGGTTGCCGGTATTTTAATTTTATTTATAAATATTCTGGGTGGCTTACTTGTAGGTGTTGGTCAACATGATTTAAGTTTTGCAGAAGCAGCACGCAACTATACTTTATTAACTATTGGTGACGGCCTGGTTGCACAAATTCCTGCGCTTTTGCTTTCAACTGCAGCCGGTATTATTACTACCCGTGTTTCGAGTTCTCAGAACATGGGCGAGCAGGTGCTTAGTCAGTTATTTGCCAACCCACGTTCACTTGGTGTAACGGCAGGCATATTAGGATTAATGGGAATTATTCCGGGTATGCCGAACTTTGCATTTTTATCTCTGGCATTACTTTGTGGTGTGGGTGCATTTTTAATTTCCAGAAAGAAACAACAGGCGGCACAGAAACAAACAACGCAACAGCAACAGGTCGGCAGTTCTACAGAAGTTAAGGAGTTAAGCTGGGATGATGTCACGCCCCTGGATGCTGTCGGCCTGGAAGTTGGTTACCGGCTTATTCCTATGGTGGATAAAGCGCAGGGTGGCCAGTTAATGAGTCGTATAAAAGGCGTGCGTAAAAAACTTTCGCAAGAACTGGGATTTCTTGTTCCGGCCGTGCATATTCGTGACAATCTGGAGTTACCGGCAAACGGATATCGGATTACCTTGCTGGGTGTCACCGTGGGTGAAGCCGATATTCAACCCGACAAGGATTTAGCAATTAACCCCGGCCAGGTGTTTGGTACTTTACAGGGAATTGAAACAACCGATCCGGCATTTGGGCTTGACGCAATCTGGATCGATCCGACTCAACGTGACCAGGCACAGACACTGGGCTATACCGTTGTCGATTCCAACACGGTTATTGCCACACACTTAAGCCAGTTATTGCAGTCGCATGCACATGAATTGCTTGGCCATGAAGAAGTGCAGCACCTGTTAGATCTTCTGGCAAAAACAGCGCCGAAGCTGGTCGAAAATTTAATTCCCGACACCTTGCCGCTGGGCGTGGTGGTGCGCGTTTTACAGAATTTACTCGAAGAAAATATACCTATCCGCGACATCAGGACAATTGCCGAGACCTTGGCGGAGCATGGCTCAAAGAGTCAAGATGCCGACATTTTGACCGGTATGGTGCGAATTGCGCTGGGTCGACTAATTGTCCAGCAAATCAATGGGATGGAGCACGAATTGCCCGTTATTACCCTCGATCCGGGGCTGGAACAGTTGTTGCATCAGTCTATACAGTCCACGGATGGAATGGGCGGTGGGGTAGAGCCCGGCCTGGCAGAACGTCTGCACAGTGCCTTGCAAGAGTCGGCACAAAAGCAGGAACTGGCCGGACAACCCGCAATTTTGCTGGTTTCAGCTGCACTTAGAACCATGCTGGCAAGATTTGTAAGACACACGATTCCAGGCTTAAACGTGTTGTCTTACAACGAAATACCCACCGACAAACAGATAAAGATTATCGCAACGGTTGGGCAACAAAACGATGCAGGCAATGAAACAGGTTAGCGTTTAACAAAGAGGCAGTAACAACAATGAAAATCAAGCGTTTCCAGGCTGAAGATGTACGTAGCACCATACGTAAAGTAAGAGAAACTTTAGGTCCCGATGCCGTTATTTTGTCTAATAAAAAAGTCGCTGATGGTGTAGAAATTGTTGCCGCTATTGATTACGACGAATCATTAATGGGGGGTGTTGTGGCACAACCTGAGGCCGCTACTTCTTTAAGCTCACAATCTGTTGCAGAATCATACGAAGCAAAATCGGCTGCTGCCGGTTCACATACAAAAGTAAATCGTCGCCAGGCAGAAGACGATGTCCGCTATAGCCGTAATATTCCACAACAACACAGCACAACTGCAGTGGAAACGCCTGCCGCCAAACCGGCCAGCACAGACAGTGCAATGATAAAGGCAAAAGAATTATCTGAAGTGCAGAACGAAATTAAATCACTGCGCGGTTTATTGTTAAACCAGTTATCCGGCATGGCCTGGGAAACAGAATCAAAGAGTCACCCTGTTCGCACCAGACTGTTACAACGTTTAATCGCACTGGGGTTAAGCCCGGTACTTGCCAAAAAACTTTGCGAAGAAGTTGAAGATACTGAAGAGTTTGATGTTATGTGGCGTCAGGCGCTGGGCAAGCTGTCTCACAAGTTACCGGTTATTGATAATGGTGTATTGAAAACCGGTGGGGTGATGGCGCTGGTTGGGCCAACCGGCGTAGGTAAAACCACAACCATTGCAAAACTTGCTGCACGATTTGTATTACAACATGGCAAAGACAGTGTGGGTTTAATTACAACAGACAACTTTCGGGTTGCCGCACATGAGCAGTTAAGAAGTTATGCGCGTATTATGGGTGTGCCATTAAGAGTGGCAACCGATAAAGATGAATAAAAAACTGGTATTGATTGATACAGCCGGTGTTAGTCTGCACGACTCTCAGTTACGTGAACAACTTGATTTGTTAAACAGCGGTGCAAAAACAATTCATATGTTCCTTGCTCTTGCTGCAAACACTCAACGCAGTGTATTAAGTGATGTTGTCAGTACCTTTAAACAGTCAAAACTTGATGGCTGCATTCTTACCAAGCTGGATGAAACAACCAGTCTGGGTGGCGCAATTTCCATTGCATTGGAAGAAGATCTGCCGGTTTCTTACTACTGTGATGGACAGAAGGTACCGGACGACCTGCACGTTGCACGGGCGCATAATCTGGTGAGTAAAAGTGTTGCCATTATGCAAAAAATTACCATGTCGGCTCAACAGGAGTTGGCAAAAGGAATGTCAGATAAACATGCTATGGCATTAACTGTTAACGGGATGGTAGCCCATGCTCATGGCTGAAGCCCGTAATATTCAGCAGATGTCTGATATGCACAATGCGCAACAACCGCGTCCGGTGCGTGTTATTACAGTCACCAGTGGCAAAGGTGGCGTTGGTAAAACCAATGTTTCCGCCAACCTGGCAATTTCGCTGGCAAATCAGGGTAAAAAAGTACTGGTGATGGATGCCGACCTTGGGTTAGGAAACATTGATGTGTTATTAGGTTTACACCCTAAAAACACCCTTGAAAGTGTTATTAGTGGAGAGCGTACCTTAGACGAAGTCATGGTAGATGGTCCGGCAGGTATCAAGGTGATACCTGCTGCTTCCGGTATAAAAAACATGGCAGAACTCAGTACTAACCAACATGCCGGAATTATTCAGGCTTTCAGCCAGATAGATCAGGACATTGATGTACTTATTATTGATACCGCAGCCGGTATTGCCGACAGTGTCGTCAGTTTTGCCTGTGCCGCTCAGGAAGTACTGGTGGTGGTTTGTGACGAACCGGCTTCGATCACCGATGCCTATGCACTGATTAAGTTATTACATAAAGAATATGGCCTGTTTCGCTTCCGTGTTTTAACCAATATGGTTAAGAGCGTGCAGGCCGGTCGGGAGGTTTACGACAAACTGGTTAAAGTAACGGATCGTTTTCTGGATGTGGCGCTTGAGTTCAGCGGGGCAATTCCTTACGACGAAACAGTTCTTAAATCGATAAGAAAACAACGCGCGGTCGTTGAAGCATTTCCTCGCTCTCAGGCAGCAACCGCGTACAAACGCATTGCAGAAAAAACCATACGCTGGCCAATTCCAAAAACAGCAAACGGTCATCTGGAATTTTTTGTAGAACGATTAATTCAGGGTAATACTATAAATACGGGGATAATCTCATGAACGGACTAGCAATGTATGCAGCCACTCAGCCAGCAATAAAATCAAACGACCTGGTTGAACAACATGCGTCTTTAGTGAAAAGAATCGGGTGTCACCTGATAAACCGCCTGCCAGCGAGTGTGCAGCTCGAAGATCTGATACAGGCTGGCATGATAGGTTTACTCGAAGCGTCACGTAACTATGACGAAACACAGGGCGCAAGTTTTGAAACCTATGCCGGAATCCGAATTCGGGGTTCCATGCTCGATGAAATTCGCAAGAATGACTGGGCACCCCGTTCGGTACACCGTAAAGCACGGGAAGTTGCTGCCGCAGTTCGTGATATAGAAAATGAATTTGGTCGTGATGCACGGGATACAGAAATTGCAAAAACACTGGGAATGTCTATCGAAGAGTATTACAAGATTCTTCAGGACAACAGTTACCATAAGATTTTAAGTTTTGAAGACATGGGAACCGGCGAAGATTCCATGCTCGACAATGTCAGTAATTGTGAGCCAGGCATACTCGACGGTATGCAGCGAGATGATGTGCGTCGTATTGTATCCGGGGCTATCGCCGGTTTACCTGAACGTGAGCGGCTGGTGATGGCACTTTACTACGACGAAGAATTAAATCTCCGTGAAATTGGTGCAGTAATGGGTGTCAGTGAGTCCCGCGTCAGTCAGATCCACAGTCAGGCGGTTATTCGTTTGCAGGCGCGTATGTCAAATCGCGGCGAGGAAGAAAGAATTTAGAAGGCTGTTAAGCTATTCCCGTTAATATCCTGTTGGCCGGCCTGATTTTCAGGTCGGCCATTATTTTTTAAATAACGTATAAAAACATAATAAAATCAATATTTAGCCATATTTTTAATGTCGGCTCGGCAGTGCGGCTGCAAAACTTTCTGATTTCCATCCTGTAGAACAAAAATTCACAAAATATTTGAAGTATTTGCCAATTTATTAAGCCTTTCGGCTTAAGTTATCTTCGATATTGGCCGATAAAGATTACGAATCTTATTGAAAACTATGTGAATATATTTCAGTGAACATATGCCAGGTACTAAAAAGTATTTCTGAATAGCTCTTATGGAGGGAAGCTGTGGCTATTGACAAAAAAATGAAAATTCTGATTGTTGATGACTTCTCAACAATGCGTCGTATTATCAAAAACCTGCTTCGGGATCTTGGTTTTACCAATACCGAAGAGGCCGATGACGGTACGACTGCACTACCGATGTTACAAACCGGCAAGTTTGACTTCCTGGTAACAGACTGGAACATGCCGGGTATGCAGGGCATTGACCTGTTAAAGCATGTGCGTGCAGATGAAAAACTTTCTTCTATGCCGGTACTGATGGTAACGGCAGAACAAAAACGTGAGCAAATTGTAGAAGCCGCACAAGCTGGCGTAAATGGTTATATTGTAAAACCGTTCACCGCTCAAACCCTGAAGGAAAAACTAGATAAAATTTTTGAACGTATAGACGGGTAAACAGCTTATGGAAGAACAGCATGATTTACTTTCGTCCGATTGTGTTGAAAAGGTAAAAAGTCTTTTAGCCTGTGTAGAAGCGGGTGAAGTGGAAAAGGCCAAGGAATATATTGATGATCTTGCCGAAATTCGCGAAAACGAAATGTATCAGGAAATTGGTAAATTAACGCGTGAACTGCATGACTCAATCAATACCTTTGGCATGGATGATCGCCTGACCGATCTGGCTGAAGATGAAATCCCGGATGCAAGACAACGACTGGCACATGTTATTACCATGAC
>JALTLP010000072.1 GCA_027001895.1 Chromatiales bacterium
ACTGTTAAGAGAGCGACCACCGTCTACGGCAATAACCTGACCGGTAATATAAGGTGACTGTGTTGTTAAAAATAAAACAGTTTTAGCAATATCCGAAGGATGCCCCTGACGCTTTAAAAAATTGCGTGACACAATACGTTGTTGGGTAAGCTGATCCATGTCATTTTCGGGCCATAAAATGGCACCGGGTGCGACACCGTTAACCCGGACTTCCGGGCCTAGTTCTTTGGCCAGTGATTTTGTCATCATAGCCAGGCCAGCTTTTGCCATGCAATAAATTGGGTGTTCTTTTAAAGGACGGTCGGAATGAATGTCGACAATATTAACAATACAACCATTTGTTTGTTTTAATGCAGCGGCGGCAGCCTGTGCAAGAAAAAAGGGTGCTTTTAAGTTGCTACCGAATAAGTCGTCCCATTGTTCTTCTGTTGCTTCACCAATCGGTGTTGGATAAAAAGTTGATGCATTGTTAACCACGGTATCAAGGCGACCAAATCGCTCAACCGTACTGTGAATAAGCGAGTGTAACCCCCTGGTAACATGCAGATCGGCCTGGATAAGGATAACCGAGTCTGCGCGCACAGCATTAAGTTGTTCCTGTAACTTATGCGCATCATCACGGGAGTTGCGGTAGTGCAGTGCAAGATTAAAACCGTGCTGGTGCAGGGTCGTGGCAATCTCGGCGCCGATACGGCGTACCCCGCCGGTAATTAACGCTACCTTGTTGTCGTTGTTCTGGTTAGAATTCATTTCGGCCATAAATATATTGTAACCTGAACAAATAAAAAGATATATGACATCAAGCGAACAAACAGATGCTGCCAACAGATTGCCGCTGCCGGACTGTGATGCAGTCGAGCATAGCCAGAAAGTTAAGCAATGTATAAGCGATAAAATTGCCCAAACAGGGAATATTTCGTTTACAGATTATATGCAAACTGTCTTATATGAACCTGGGCTGGGTTACTATAGTGCAGGCAGTACCAAACTGGGTGAAGAAGGCGACTTTATTACCGCGCCGGAGATTTCTTCTCTTTTTTCACAAAGCATTGCACAAGCAATTGCAGCGGCGATTACAACGATCAACAACGCTAATATTCTGGAAATTGGTGCAGGCAGTGGCAGGATGGCCGCCGATATTCTTGCCCAGCTTGAATCGTTAGGTTGTCTGCCAGAGCACTATTATATATTAGAGCTCAGTGCAGATTTGCGTTTAAGACAACAACAGTTAATCAGGCAGCACTACCCACAACTATCCAGGCGAGTACAGTGGCTTGATGATATTCCAGAAAATCTAAATGCAGTGGTACTGGCGAATGAACTACTTGATGCCATGCCGGTTGTTCGTTTCAAAAAACAACAGCACGGAATAGCACTGGAGTATGTCCGTGATTCAGAAGATGGTTTTTATCCTGAATATATACAGAATAAAGATTTACCTTTTTTTAATCGAGTCATTCAGCGTGTTGAAGATATTGAAAAAGAAAATGCAACTTTGAATATTGGTTTTATCTCGGAAATAAATTTTAATGCCGAAGACTGGTTGGCAAGTGTTGCAGAAAAATTAAATAGCGCTGTCATTATTCTAATTGATTATGGTTACCCGCAACATGAGTACTACCATGCACAGCGGAACAAGGGAACGTTAAATTG
>JALTLP010000073.1 GCA_027001895.1 Chromatiales bacterium
ATCTGGTTAAGGAAGTGCATGAAATAATTGATACTTATGATGAAGCCTTTCCCTATCAGACAGCATTTGTTAAAAATTTGAAACAGTTTGCAAGAAGATTTAGCATCCTTAAATAAGCTGTAAGTTCAGATATAAGCACGCTTAAGTACAAGGGCGTGCTTATATTTTATAAAATGACTGTTAACAAACCAGTAATACTAATAACTGTCAGAAATAATCCAATCAGCCGTTTAAATAACAGATCATTTTTCAGAATAAACTCGTGTGTTTTTAAACCCGCAATATGGCCGATAGCTGAAACCGGTAATAATAACAACGCGCTGAAAAAGTGCAGCTCAACGCCAACCGCAGCAAAAGTTAACATTTTAATTATAACCAGGGTAAACCACAGTGCGAACAAGGTGTTTCGTAGCTGCATTTTACTTACGTTACGCATGAACACGGTTACCATTAACGGTGCACCGGTTAATGAGGTTCCTGCAACATAGCCACCAAAAACCAGCAAGAGTTTATCCAGCCAGCTTTTATTGCTGTGAATGCTTTTATTAAACAGCCACATAAGGGCATAAAACAGGGTCACACCGTAAATAAATATTATTAACAGGTTATTGGGCAGGGTTAACAGACCGAAGATACCGATGAATGCCGCCGGTAAAATAAACAGGTAGGATTGCAGTAGGAACTTCCAGTCAACATCATTCATTTTTGTGCGTAATGTCAGAGAAGAAAAAAACAATAACTGGAAGCCGATAATGGGTAACCAGAATACGGGATCGTGATAGATAAACAACATCAGTGGCAGGCCAAGCGCACCGCCGCCAAAGCCCAGTCCACTACGGACAAAGCCTGTCCATATAAAGATAAGACAGATTAAAACAAGGTCATTAAGACCAAAATCAAGAATAGATTCCATTTAGCGAACAATTATTTTTTTGAGAGTAATTTTTTAAGAAAATTCAGATAAACGGGTTTATCCCAGGGGCGACCACCCAACGCTTGGTATTGAATACTACCTGCTGGATCGACCAGATAAGTTGCAGGCAGACCTCGTGGCTTCCATTTTTCTGTTGCTGTACCATCGGCATCCATCAGGGCGCGTATATCCGGAGCATAAATTCCCAGAAAATTAAAGATAGTATCCTCATCTTCGGCGGTATTGATTAATGCAATTTTTAGCCCCTGTTTTTTCAGATTGCGCCACATTTTCTGTATTGCGGGCATTTCTTTACGACAGGGTACACACCAGCTGGCCCAGAAATGCACAAATATCCAGTGGCTCTTATTGTTGGATAGATTATAGGGTTTGCCATCAATATCGGAAATTTTAATCTCAGGTGCTGGATAAGGGGGTAATTTTAAAATGCCTTTTGGCGGAGAAGGGTATTCGTTTCTTGCATGCGCGTTAATTACAAATAACACGAACAGGAAAGTTAACAGTAAGCTAAAGTGGATAGTTTTTATCTTTAACATTTTAATGTTTAGCACAACGTATATTGTTTATTTTAACGTTAACAGGTTTTTCTGCGCTGTCCACTTTTGTTTTAAAAACAGCCGTTAAAGAGATAGGAGTGCGGGTATAAGCTAATATAATATTACCGCCTTCAGCTTCATTGCTTCTAAAATCAAGTGTTTCGGGTAGTAGAGTCCAACGAAAGGTAGACTGGTGTGCCTGCGGTATTTGCATTTTTTGCCATTTATTTTTCCAGTAGCTACGATCATATCGCATAATATCTGTATTGTTACTTTCAAAGCGCCAATTTGATAAGTTGTGCCAGATTATATTTTTGCTTTTATTTTTTATTATTACTGTCAGAAAACACTGTTGTTTTAGAATATTGATCATTTTTTTTGAAAATCCACGACCTTCATAAAAAGCACCAATTTGTTCCGCTGTTCTGGGAACAATACTGATTTTTAACTGTTTATTATCAAGCTGGTATTTCTGTGCAGCCAGTAATAAAGGCGAGAAGCTTAAATTCACTAAAATACTGAGGACAAGTAGCCGATTTGTCAGGTTACTATTCATAGCATAATTTATACAATAAACAGGTTAAAGATAAAACCGCTTATACTGTTAACAATTGGGACAATGACGCTGGTAAAAAAACCGCTGACAATTAACAGTACAATAACAATCAGTCCATAGGGTTCTATGCTGCTTAGTAGCGATGCGGGTTTTGCTGGTAACAGGCTGACGGCAATTCTTCCTCCGTCAGTCGGGGGGACGGGGATCAGATTAAAGACCATTAACAGAATATTTATAAATATACCCACACCAGCCATATTTATCAGTGGCATTGACAGTCCGGATGGAAAGGCCGTAGCCACAAAAATAACAATACCCCAGAACAAGGCCATTGCCAGGTTTGCAGCCGGGCCGGCTATGGCCACCAGCGCGGTATCACGCCTGGGGTTGTTAAGGTTTCGCCAGTCGATAGGAACCGGTTTGGCCCAGCCAAAAATAAAGCCAGCGGTAAAGTATAAGAGTGCGGGCACAAGTAGGGTACCAACCGGATCAATATGCTTAATTGGGTTCAGGCTGAGCCTTCCGAGCATCATTGCCGTTCGGTCGCCGAGTTTAAATGCCGCCCAACCATGAGCGACTTCATGCAATACAATGGCAAACAAAATGGGAATAATTGCTATAACCAGGAATTGTGCGGTTGTCAGGTTTGAATCAAGCATTTTGTATCATAATAACTAATTAAAGCATTAGCAGGTTAATGTTGTTTTAGTATACCGAATATCGTTATTCTATAATATCAATAACGGTTAAATATTTTGTAACCCACAAAAGGAATTAAATGCCTACAAAACTGCGTGTTATCGTCAATGGAAATGAGGTCTTTCAGTATGATAAGAACACCCGTCATCCCGGAAAGCAACGTGAAATATTTGATAATATGGACCTGGATATGGACGCAGGGATCGAGCTGGCAGGTGATGTGATTGCATCGCCCGACAAGATGCAGCGCGCCCAGTATGTTGCTATGAGCCTGTTATACGCAATACAAATGAACCGTGATAGCCTGATTTCTGCGGCTTGTGGATATTTAGCCACCCGTTTACCATATTTAAAACAGATTCGGGCGGCTGAACACGGCGATGAAGTAACGATGGATTTGATTTTTAATGAGGAAACTTAATTTATCCAGAAAAAACAATAAGATAACCGCGCCCTCTTGAAGTGCATTTTGGGCTATGACAAACTGCAGCTCAAAGTCCCAAAGCCAATAAAAAATTTGATTTTTTTTATAAAATTGATTCTAATTAGTACTACAGCAAAATATTAAGCACTTATAAGAAATAAAAACATTTTCCTGTAATTGCCAGATATGAATGCAGTTCTAATCGTTAATTATTTTTTGAGGGTATTTTTTATGGCAACAGGAACAGTGAAGTGGTTTAATGAATCGAAAGGTTTTGGTTTTATTACACCGTCCGATGGTAGTGCAGATGTTTTTGTACATTTTTCAGCAATCGCTGCCGAAGGTTTTCGTACATTAGCAGAAGGTGCATCGGTAAATTACGAAGTAGAAACCGGCCCGAAGGGACCACAAGCTTCCAATGTAACCGTTAACAGCTAATCCTGGTACTTTACATATAAAAAAGCCTCGCACAGCGGGGCTTTTTTTATTGTGCAAGGTAAATAATTTTTACGGATAATATCGAGTTGGCCTGGGTTCAGGGTTTTAATCTACAGCGATATTTACAGGCCGTTCACCCCGAGGTTAAATCACATATTTCGTCAAGCATAACAGAAGCATTGTTATAGTTGAGATGAATAAAAAAATTCTGCTCGTGATGTTGCAAAATCAGTGATGGAAAGCCCTGTGCACCAAGTTGCCTGGAAAATTTAATTTCGTTGGCTAATGCAATTTTAGTTTCGTCAGAATTTATATCCTGACTGAATTTCTGAATATCAAGATCAAGTGTTTTAGCAATCGCAACAAGGACATCATTATCCGAAGGATTACGGGCCTGAAGGTAATAAGCCTGCTGGATTTTTTCAATCATCTTTTTTTCAATACTGCGATCCTGTTTTCTTGCTGCAATGACGGCTCGGCAGGACGGGTAGGTTGAGCGGCGAGGCAGGTTGTTTGCCCAGAAATCATAATTAAACTGCGTGCCGGGAATTTCATGTTGTATGCTTTGCCAGGTTTGCCTGATACGCGCCTGTAATTTTTCTGGCATCAGCTTGTTTGAGTCTTCTGCCAGGCCACCCAGGATATAATGTATTGTAACAGCCGATGGTAGACGTTCCTGTAGTTGTTGCCATACAGGCCGGAAGCCCCAGCACCAGCTACACATCGGGTCGTGTATATAATAGAGTATGCTCATTAAGGGCTAGTGTAAGCCATACAGGTTGGCTTTTATAAGCCGTGATTCACCAAATATAAGTTCAATACTGTAGTTGCCATTGGAAATGCCTTTTGTTGGCAGTTTTATCTGGAAGAAATGTTGTCCCTGCTTACCGTTAATCGTAATTGCCTTTTGTACGATAAGTGTGGGCTTGTCGCCATTGTATACATTCACTTTCAGGTTTGTTATTGGTTGGGTAAAGTTTTTAAACTCGAAACCAACATACAATAGCTGGCCGGGTTTTATTTTCTGTATGCTTGTTTGGGAAACAGTATTGATCGGTATAGTGCTTATCTGAATCCGCGGCACAATAGGCAGCACGGCATCCATTTCCTTTTGTAGCCTGTTTCTTGCAGCCTGTATCTGAGCATTGTTCTCAAATAACCGCAGGGCGTTAGACAAAATTTTGTCTGCTTCACGGAATTTATTGTCATTAATTGCGCTGTTTGCACTATTGAGTATGGATTTTTGTATTTTTACTAAACCGGCTTTTGCTCGTTTGTTATCCGGGCTGGATGCGAGTACACGCATATACAGGGCATAGGCACTGGTGTGTTCCGGTGAAATAAGATTACCATCTGCAAGTTGCCTGTCGGCCTGTAACAACAGCGTTTTTGCATGGTTGATACTGTTAATAGAGCGTTTAATTATTTTTTGCATGTCGATTAATTCAGCATCGTCGCTGACAGCCTGCAGCCCGGCATTCACTGCGTTAAGTGCCTTAAACAGTTTGTTTTTTTGCTGATAATTTTTTGCTTCACGTTTAAAGTGTTGCATGATCTTATCAAGCCCTTGCAGGGCTTCTCTGTTTTCCGGGTCACGTTGAAGAACAATACGTAATTCTTCCTGTGCATTTGCACCTGCGGGTTTGTTAAAGGCGTTAACTGCAAAATAGACACGGGCTTTTTGCAAATGCGGTTCATTTACTTTATCAAGTGCGTACTGCTGTTCTATAAGATAATATTCTTCACTCTTGGTCATTTCAGGGTGATAGGTTTTAATATCGGTAATTGTTTTTTCCAGTCCGGTAAACGCTTTTTTATCCAGAAGTTTTTGTAAACGGGTTAAATACCATTGTTCAAGTTTAGTGATATGTTTTTTTAATGTTTTATCCTGCGGCTGTTTTTTTAATTCGGCCGTTAACAGAGCTGATAACTCGCGGGCGTTTCCCGGAATTTTATCAAGTGACGTTGTTAGTGCCTGTATTTTTTTCGCAAGTATTTCCTGTTTAGTCAGTTTTACTGGTTTGGGTATTATTTTCTTTGCCTGTTGTTTTGCAATATTGTCCTTAAACAGATATTTTTTTATCTCGCTCGGCAGGTACTGTTTAGCCAGGGGTTCGCCCTTGCTTTTCCACGCGCGGAGTAATTCAGTCTTATTGTAATAGCCCACAGCAATGGCAATAGCAATTAAAATCCATAACAGGCGTTTTTTTCGTCTATTGAGGTTTTTAAAATCATCCGAGTCAGTAATAAAACCAGGTCGTTCAGCAACATTACGTTTTGAAGATATAGAACTTCGTTCTACCGGCCTGCTTTTTACAGCCTTTTTTACCGGCGCGGCTGTTTTTGCCTGAACCGCTTGTGGGTTATTTATCTGGGGTTCAACAAGGGTTGCGTCGTTTGGATTACTGACAGGTTTTTTTGCTGTCGGAATATTTTTATCCAGACTGTCAATTTGTGTGTCGCTTATCTTGTTCAGTGCATCATAAAGTTCAGATGCGCTCTGGTAACGATGTTCGGGTTTTTTTGACAGGCAAATATTTATAATTGGCTGGAATATTTCCATACCTTTTGGCAGTTGTGGAATAGGGTCGGATAAATGTTTGATACAAATGGCAACAATAGATGGGCCATCATAAGGGACGTAACCGGCCAATGCCTGAAACAGCACAACGCCAAGGCTGTAAATATCGGTTCTCTGGTCTATTTGCAGTCCCTTGGTTTGCTCGGGACTCATAAAGTAGGGTGTTCCCAGAATTTTACCGGTTTCGGTCAGCCCTTTGGAAACATCATTGGCTCTGGCTATACCAAAGTCAGTCAGGATAGCGCGGCCATCCTGGTGTAACAGAATATTTTCCGGTTTTATATCACGGTGTACAAAACCTTTTTTACCTGCAAAGTCCAGGGCCTGAGCCATTTCTTTGATAACCCTGATTTTATCCTTGCGCGATAGCAGATCACGCGCGGCGTTAAAGCTTTTGCCTTTAATATATTCCATCGACATGTAGTGAATGCCGTTATGGATACCGGCGTCAAAGACAGTAATAATATTGGGGTGTGATAACTGGCTGGCAATGCGCGCTTCACGCAGGAATCTTTCCGAGAAGGTATCATCGGTATGGTCGGGGGATAATATCTTTAACGCAACTTCACGGCCGATGCTTTCCTGTACCGCAAGGTATACAGTTGCCATGCCACCACGCCCGAGTAGATCTTTAATCTTATAGCCAGGTATGCTGATAACTGAGGCAACCTGGCTGGCAGTGGTCTGTTTGTTTTTAGCTGTCATTGCCTTGTCGAGAACCCCTGAAATTCTAAACAGAAATTATTCTTTATATATCGGCACGCGCTGAAAGATTTGTAGACATATATATTCAAAAAAATCATATAGTTACATATTATTTTGTGCGAGCAGATAAACGCCGGGCTAAACAGGGTATTATTCAGTTGTTTTTAAGTATTTTTTCAACAGCAAGCAGAT
>JALTLP010000074.1 GCA_027001895.1 Chromatiales bacterium
TTTGCTGTTGTTGCTCTGATGATATCCTGGCCTGCAGGATCATCCAGATTGATAATGGCCATTTCAAGATCCGGGCTGTTAAATAATTTTACTTTCTCATCCAGATACGCAGCCATTGAACCATGATAATCAAGATGGTCTTGTGTTAAGTTGGTAAAAATTGCTGTATTAAAATGAACACCATCAACTCTGCCCTGAGCCAGTGCATGCGAAGAAACTTCAACAGCAGCAAAAGCTGCACCTTGCTCTAAAAACTCAGCCAGTGTTTTATGTACAGTGATAACATCCGGAGTCGTATGTGTACCCGCTGTGATTTGTGGATAAACACCATTACCCAGCGTACCAATCAATCCGTACTTTTGTTCACCCTCAAGAGCCTGTGCAATATAATTAACACACGATGTTTTTCCGTTTGTACCGGTAACACCAACAAGATTAAGTTTTTCAGACGGATGGTTATAAAACTGGTTAGCCAGCTTACCAAGTGATTGCCTGAGGTTTTCAACAGCAACAAGCGGAACATTTTTGTTAATAGCAGACCAGGCGAAAGGAATAGCATCGACCTGTGCATCCCAAACGACCGCAGCTGCACCCTTTTCAACGGCAGTATCAATAAAGTCACTGGCATTTGTATTGTTACCACCAAGCGCAATAAATAAATCACCCTCGGCAACCTGTCGGCTATCAGACACCAGGTTATTTATTACAACATCATATTTTTCAGGCACAGTAGCAATACCCTGCAGAATGCTACTTAGCTTACCTGTAAATAGCTGTTGTTTGACTGCCATCATCATCTACCAACCATTCCTGTTGTTATTACATCAGAGGGAGCATATGCATATTTAACATCTGTTTTAATCGCATCAGGTGCAACATCAAGTATTCTTAATGCGCCTGCCATTACTTTTGAAAAGACCGGTGCAGCCACTTCACCGCCATAGTAAACTCCGCCTGCAGGTTCATCGACGGTTACTACCATGACCATTCGTGGGTTACTTGCGGGCACCATACCAGCAAAAATAGCCAGATATTTTTTATCGCTATAACCACCCATAGTAATTTTTTTAACCGTTCCCGTTTTGCCTGCCACACGGTAACCAGGTATTTTCGCCAAAGAACCTGTTCCCTCTTCTGTAACAACCGATTCCATCATTGAGATTAACTGGCGGGATGTATTTTCAGCGATAACCGCCTTACCCGGCTCTACATTATCTACCCGGGTAAACTTCACGGGTAAACGTTTACCTTTATTTGCAATAACAGCATAAGCACGTGCAAGTTGTAGCGTTGTGACTGACAGGCCATAACCATAAGATAATGTAGCCCGTTCAATCTTTTGTTTATCTGAAATATTGTTAACCAGCCCGGTAACTTCACCCGGGAAACCACTCTGACTGCTTTCCCCAAAACCAACACGATGATGCATACCAGTAATACGACTGGCAGGAAGTGACAGAGCAATTTTACTTGCACCAACATTACTGGACTTCTGGATAATATGTTTTAAATCGAGCACACCATAATTTCGGGTATCACGGATAAGGTTTGTGCCAACCCGCAAGGTTCCGGGTGTTGTATCAATAACAGATGTTGGCCGATACTTGCCAGATTCCAGTGCTGCTGCAATTGTAAAAGGCTTAATTGTTGAGCCCGGCTCATAAATATCGGTTACTGCACGATTACGAAAGTTTTTGCTTTTCAGGTTGCGCCTGTTGTTCGGGTTATAAGATGGCTGGTTAACCATTGCCAGCACTTCACCCGTTTTTACATCCAGGATAACAGCAGAGCCTGACTTTGCTTTATGCTTAAGTACCGCTTTTTTTAACTCACGATAAGTCAGGTATTGTAACCTGCGATCAATACTTAAAATTAAATCTTTACCCGGTTTCGGTTGCTCAATTAATTCGACATGCTTTATAACCCTTCCCAAACGATCTTTTAATACACGCTTAAGTCCCGGCGTTCCTTTTAACCATTCGTTGTAAGCCAGTTCCAGGCCTTCCTGGCCGGCATCATCCACATCGGTAAAACCTATAACATGTGCAGCCACTTCGCCAGCCGGGTAATAACGTCGGTATTCACGCTGCAAGGAAACCCCAGGTAATCCCAGTGCCAGTACTTTTTGTGAAATATCCGGTGAAATATGGCGTTGCAGATATACAAAGTTTCGCGTTTTACGCTGCATTACCAGTTTGGTAATTTTAGAAACCCTGATTTTTAAAATCTTTGCAAGCTTTGGCCATTGTGACTGAGCAGTTAAAAATTCTTTAGGATAAATCCACACTGAATTAACCGGCGTACTTACTGCCAGTGGTTCGCCGTTACGATCAGTAATCATACCTCTGTGTGTAGCAATCGGTACCTTGCGTAAGTAACGTGCGTCACCCTGCCCTTGCAAAAAAGCATGGTCCAGGATATGCAGATCAAAAGCGCGCCAGATTAAAGCTGCAACACTGATAGCAATAAATGCAACCACAATAAACATGCGGTAAAATTTCACCGGAGTATGCACTGTCACACTCATAACTTTATGATCACCGTGTTTTCATAACTTACATTACGCATATGTAATTTTTCAGTTGCTATTTTTTCAATACGGCTATCCGTTGCCCAGGTACTTTGTTCCAGTTGTAATTGTCCCCACTCGATATTCATTTTGTCCCGTTGTTTATTCAGCCCTTCAAGCTCAACAAATAAAAGTCTGTTGCTATGCCGGCTGTATACAACCAGCATTGCTGAAAGCATGACGGCAATAATCAGTATAAAATTGATGAGCTTTAATTTATCACCCAGCAATTGACTCATTAATTCATTCATCTGCTAAAGCCTCTCAGCTATTCGCATCACAGCACTGCGCGAACGTGGATTTTGTTTTACTTCGTTTGCGGATGCTTTTATTGCCTTACCAATTCGTTTCAGTCTGGAATTAACCTGCACATGCATAACCGGTAAATCAATCGGCAATTGCTCGCCCTTTTCCATATCGCGAATAAAACGTTTTACAATACGATCTTCAAGTGAATGAAAACTGATAACCACTAACCGACCACCTGGCTTTAAAATATTAACCGCTTGTTGCAGGCACTGTTCCAGGTCATCCAGTTCACTGTTTATATAAATGCGTATTGCCTGAAAGCTGCGGGTAGATGGGTCTTTACCTTTTTCCCATTTTGGGTTTGCCGCTGCTACAATGGACGCCAGTTGTTTGGTTGTCTGAATAGGCTGCTCTTCACGGGCATGAATAATGGCGCGGGCAATACGTTTTGCAAAACGTTCTTCGCCGTACTCTTTTAATACTTTGGCAATATCTTTTTCGTCGGCATCGGCCAGCCACTGCGCTGCACTCAAACCTTGCGCCGGGTTCATACGCATATCGAGTGGGCCATCACTCTGAAAACTAAAACCACGCGAAGCATCATCAATTTGTGGAGATGACACACCAAGATCAAGTAATACTCCATCAACATCGCCTGCCCAACCATACTGCTTAACAACCGCTTCGAGTTCTGCAAATGACGTTTGCGAAATACTAAAACGTGTATCGTTACTAAATTCTTTTTCGGCTGTGGCAATAGCTTGTGGGTCTTTATCGAATGCCAGTAACTTACCCTGCTCACCGAGTTGCTCTAATATAAGTTTGCTATGCCCACCCCGCCCAAAGGTACCGTCCACATAGCAACCATCGGCATTGATATTTAACGCCTGCACCGCTTCATTTAACAATACGGTTTGATGAGTTAAAGCAGCACTCATAAGGAAATATTCTCCAGATCGGTCGACAGGCTTTCGTCGTTATCGGTTAACCAGCTATCCCGTTGCTCGTTCCAGGTCTGTTCATCCCAGATTTCAAATTTTTTGCCCTGGCCAATTAAAGTCACCCGTTTTTCCAGATTGACTCGCTCACGCAATAAAGGGGGGACTAAAATCCGCCCGCTGTTATCAAATTCACACTCCGATGCATGACCAATTAACAGACGTTGTAATTTGCGTGTTTGCGCGTTGATATTAGGCAGGCGCACCAGTTGGCGCTCGATTTCTTCCCAAACGGGTAAGGGGTACAACAACAGGCAGGGATCGTTTAAGTCGAGAGTAACCACTAACTGACCATTGCATTGCGCAGTCAGTTTGTCCCGATACTTGCTGGGCATGGCCATACGCCCCTTCGCATCGAGGTTGAGTGTGTTGACACCTCTAAACAATTTTTTACTCCTGAGTGATCAATTCAGTTATTGTGATCCAAAATTCCCCACTTGGATCCACTTTTATACACTATAGAGAGCATTTAGCCACAAATCAAGTGATACAGCACACAAAAACCTAAAAAGTTTCTTTTATGACAATGACTTAGCGCAGCTTATAAGGAAGATTGATTGATTTTTAGCCATTTTTTGAAAATTAAAATACATTATATTTCAATGGCTTATAAACGGTAGTTAATGTGCGAATTTAAGAAAATGGGTGAATTCTAAGCAGAAAAAAAGGGGGGGAGTTAGCCGATAAGCCGGGTTCTGTCGTGAGCAATCATTCATCTGGTATACACGTTACCGTGCAACTCAAGCAACCTACCCAGAAACCATACGGGCCGCATGTTGCCCCATCATAAAAACAACCAAGGGCATGTTTCTCTATTTGGTCTTGCTCCAGGTGGGGTTTTCCCTGCCACTTATGTTGCCATAAGCGCGGTGCGCTCTTACCGCACCATTTCACCCTTACCGATGCTAAAAAGCACAGGCGGTATATTTTCTGTGGCACTTTCCGTCGGCTCTCACCGCCCAGACGTTATCTGGCACCCTGCCCTGTGGAGCCCGGACTTTCCTCCGGTATTCAGTGTGCTGAATACCCGCGATTGCCTGGCTAACTCCTTATATATAAGTATACGTTATTTCGCTGTAAAGAAGTAACCCGCATTAAGATCTACAGACAGGGCTATTTCTGGAGAGAGTGAGAATTAATGACGCCAACAAAAAAACCGGTGGCCTGACCATGGTTTTTTGTGAATCCTGAGTTAAACGAACAATTGCTTTACCTGTCACTTCATCTTTTTGCTCGATGTTTTTTAGGCAAAGATTTTGTTCACAATAACGTATCAGGAAATATACAACATATTTTATACATAGATGATTATAAATTTTCTATTAAGCAAACACTGATAATAATATTTGCATTGTTTCTTTACAGGCACACAGTATTTTATTTTTATGTTTTAAAATTATTTGGACTATCAGAACCACATGCTGAACGTATCAATATTGTTTTTAACTTTATTTATCTGAAAATGTTAAAGCATGTTGATACAACTTGTTCTTACGCAGCCCGCTAATTTCTGCCGTGAGAGCAGCCGCTTTTTTAATGGGTAGTTCTTTTAAAAGTAATTTAAGAATTCGTTCGGCTTCCGGGTCGATTTCATCCTTTGCCGGTTCAGCCACCATACCTTGTACCACAATGGCTATCTCACCCTTGCGCTGATTGCTATCGGTTTTTACCCACTCAGCCAGGTTTTTAAGGCTGTCGGATTTAATGGTTTCGTACAACTTGGTAAGTTCTCGCATAAACACTGCTTGTCGCTCAACACCAAAATAGACGGCCATATCAGCCAGGGTGTCGATAATTCGGTGCGGCGCTTCGAAAAACACCAGGGTATCAGAGTTACTGACCAGCTCTTTTAATCGCGCCACTCGCTGGGTCGGTTTAGCCGGCAAAAAGCCTTCAAAATGCACACTGTTGGTCGGCAAACCTGCCGCCGATAACGCAGTGGTTAGCGTACTTGGCCCCGGCACCGGAACTACCGGAATACCCAGCTGATGGGCACGGCGCACAATATAATAACCCGGGTCACTGATTAACGGAGTACCGGCATCCGATATAACCGCTATGGACTTACCAGCCTGTATTTTTTGCAGTAAACTCTCACAGGCATCACGTTCGTTATGTTCATGCAGAGCTGTTAAACTGGTGCCAATGGCAAACTGTTGCAATAAAGGCCGACTGTGACGGGTATCTTCAGCCGCGATAAGATCGACACTTTTTAAGGTATCAATTGCGCGTTGTGACATATCTCCCAGATTACCAATGGGGGTTGCGACAAGATATAAAGTCCCTGTGGAGTTACCTGCTGGCTGATTCACGTTATAATCCGGTTATTATTAATATTTTATTCTGGCACAAAAAGACAAACTAATGACTCAAATCTTAAACCGTATACTTTTAAAAAACACCTTTTTATTACTTTCTTTTTTACTGTTTAGCGGCTGTGGAACCACTCAACTGGTAACCGAATCTGGCGACGAAGCAAGCATCCCCGAACTAACCAGCAGCTCAATTTTAAGCAATACCCTGCTGCTTAAAGAACAATACCAGGCTGCGGTTGACTTCTATCAACAGGCGCTTGAAAACACCCGTTTTGAAAACCAGAAAACTTATATACAACTGCGACTCGCTGCCAGCTATGCACACGTTGATAAACTTCATCAGTCACGGCAGATAATAAACCAGCTTCCTGTTGAAACACTTTCTGTCCAGGAACAGCAGTTGTTAGCACTGGCAAAAGCCAATATTGCATTAGCCGAAAGAAAAGCCGATGATGTTTTGCAGATTCTACAAACCAACTTTACACCTAACACAGACTCAAGCCTGTTGGCCGAATACCACTTGCTTCGCGCCAAAGCTTTTTCCATGCTGGGTAACCCACTGGATTCTGCACAGGAACGAGTTTACTATGGAAACTATATTACTGATAACGCCTTAATTCATACCAATCAGAAAACTATCTGGGCATTACTGGCAAACCTGTCTATTCGTTCTTTACAGCAACTTATGACTGCACCAGCACCGGATGTACTTAGCGGCTGGATGGAACTGGTAAAAATTGCAAAAGCCTATCAGCTAAATCCAATTGATTTAAAAATTCAAATCAGCAAATGGCGACAAAATTACCCGGATCACCCTATTCAGGAAGCAATGCTTGAAAACTTAATGCAACGCAAGCAGGAAGATGTTTCTGTTCCGGATCGTATAGCCTTACTGTTACCTTTATCCGGTACCTTTGCAAAGGCATC
>JALTLP010000075.1 GCA_027001895.1 Chromatiales bacterium
AGGCCCATATGATGTCGCATCAGTACGAAGGTCTAATGAAAAAGGCCAATATGAAAGGTAAGGGCAAGAAATAACAGTTTGCCCTGATGTTTAGTTAAGTTGTTGATTTACAACAAAATAACTGAATATTTAGTGTTTTTGATAGAAAGATTTGTTTTTAGGAGTAGCTGGCATGAAAGTCAGAGCATCTGTTAAGAAAATGTGTTCAAGCTGTAAGGTTATCCGTCGTCACGGTGTGGTGCGTGTTATTTGCAAAAATGGCCGCCATAAGCAACGTCAAGGGTAATTGAGCTAGTCCGCTGTTTTTTATAAGTAAAAGCCTGACTGATATTTAGCTTTAGTCTTGCTCAACTTACTAGAAATGCGTACAATTAGCGGTTTCGCGCGGAGTCGAATAGACGACCCTGCGTGATAATTTATTGAAATTTTGAGGAAGTAATCCATGGCCCGTATAGCCGGAATAAATGTACCTGATCATAAACATGCTGTCATTGCGTTAACCGCAATTTATGGTATTGGCCCTACACGTGCGAAAGAAATCTGTACGTCGGTGGGTGTTGAGCCAAGCACTAAAATCAGTGCTCTGGATGAGAACGTATTAGAGCAAATTCGTGGTGAAGTTGCTAAGTTCACGGTTGAAGGTGACTTACGTCGTGAAGTTTCCATGAACATCAAGCGTCTGATGGACCTTGGTACTTTCCGTGGAATTCGTCATCGTCGTAGTCTTCCGCTACGTGGTCAACGCACCAAAACAAATGCACGGACTCGTAAAGGTCCTCGTAAACCTATTAAAAGATAAGCTTCGCAGGTAAGTATTAATTATGGCAACTAATAAAACTCGTTCGCGCAAAAAAGTAAAACGCGACGTCTCAGACGGAATAGCGCACATCCACGCTTCGTTTAACAACACAATTGTAATGATTACTGACAGACAGGGTAATGCATTATGTTGGGCAACGGCAGGTGGTTCCGGTTTCCGTGGTTCACGTAAAAGTACCCCTTTTGCTGCACAGGTTGCTGCAGAACGTGTGGGAACAATGGCGAAAGAGTTTGGCATGAAGAACCTCGAAGTAAACGTTAAAGGTCCAGGGCCTGGTCGTGAATCAGCAGTACGTGCCTTACATGCTAACGGTTTTAAAATTACTAACATTTCGGATACGACACCTATTCCACACAATGGTTGTCGCCCACCGAAACGTCGTCGAGTTTAGGAGATACTACATTGGCTAAATATGTCGGTCCAAAATGTCGTCAGTGTCGTCGTGAAGGCGCTAAATTATTTTTAAAAGGCGATAAATGTTTTTCAAGTAAATGTGCTATGGAAAACCGCCCATTTGCACCTGGCCAACATGGACAGAAACGTGCACGAATGTCTGACTATGCCGGTCAGTTGCGTGAAAAGCAAAAACTGCGTCGTGTATACGGTATCCTTGAAAAGCAATTCCGTGGTTACTATAAAGAAGCAGATCGTATTAAAGGTTCAACCGGCGAAAACCTGTTACAACTTTTAGAGTCACGTCTGGACAATGTTGTTTTCAGAATGGGTTTTGGTGCTTCCCGCAGTGAAGCACGGCAGCTTGTTCGCCATAATGGTATTATGGTTAACGGTCGTAAGTTAAACATTCCTTCTGCCCAGATTTCTGCCGGTGATGTGATTTCGATTGCTGAAAAAGCAAAAAACCAGTTACGTATTAAAGGCGCAATGGATGCTTCACAATCTCGTGGCATTGTTGACTGGGTTGAAGTTGATACAAACAAGCTCGAAGGCGTTTACAAGAACGTACCGGAGCGTAGTGATTTACCATCAGATATTAAAGAAAATCTGGTAGTTGAATTATATTCAAAATAATAAATTTAATTTTTTTTAAATTTCTCAAGATAAGTAAAGAGGGTATTACATGCAAGGTTCAGCTGAATTTTTGACCCCGCGAATTGTTGATGTGAATCAAATCAGTGACACGCAGGCGAAAGTCACCCTGGAACCCCTGGAGCGCGGCTTTGGCCACACTTTAGGTAATGCGTTACGTCGCATCCTGCTTTCTTCAATGACCGGTTACTCCATTGTCGAAGCTGAAATAGATGGCGTTTTACATGAGTACACAACCGTTGAAGGTGTACAGGAAGACGTAATGAATATCCTGCTAAACCTCAAAGGCGTTGCAATTAAAATGGATGATGCCGAATCATCAACTGCTCGCTTAACATTAAACAAGAAAGGCCCGGGTATTGTGACAGCCGGTGATATCGCTGTTGACCACAATGTTGAAATTGTAAATCCAGACCATATTATCGCGCATCTTACTGATACCGGTGAATTAAACATGGTCATGAAGGTGGCTGCGGGTCGTGGTTATGAAGCATCTAATCTGCGTGTGGTTGATGACGAAGAAGATCGTCCAATTGGCCGTCTGCAACTTGATGCATCATACAGCCCGGTTTCGCGTGTTTCTTATAACGTTGAAAGTGCACGTGTTGAGCAACGTACTAATCTTGACAAGCTTATTATCGAGCTGGAAACAGACGGAACGCTTGAGCCTGAACAGGCTATTCGTAACGCTGCAACAATTTTACAGGAACAGCTTGCTGCATTTGTTGACTTACGCAGTAAAGAAGCTGATGAGCCATCTGAGCAGGAACCGGATATCGATCCAATCCTGTTACGTCCGGTTGATGATCTGGAATTAACAGTTCGTTCAGCAAACTGCTTAAAAGCAGAACAAATTTACTATATTGGTGATTTAATCCAGTGTACGGAAGTTGAATTACTTAAAACGCCGAACCTTGGTAAGAAGTCACTGACAGAAATTAAAGACGTACTGGCTTCACGTGGCCTGTCTTTAGGTATTCGTCTTGAAAACTGGCCTCCAGCAAGTCTTGCAGGCAGTAAAGAAGACAAACCGGTTTCAACATTATTAGGTTAACTGAAACCTCCTGGTTAAATAAAGAATTGAATATATAGGGTAGTATCATGCGTCATCGTCATAGTGGTAGACAACTTAATCGAAACAGCTCTCATCGTAAAGCGATGTTCAAAAACATGTCATCGTCACTGTTTAAGCACGAGCTGATTCGTACAACATTGGCGAAAGCAAAAGAACTGCGTCGTAAAGCTGAACCATTAATTACGCTTGCGAAGAAAGATTCGGTTGCTAACCGTCGTTTAGCTTTTGCTCGTTTAGGTGATCGTGAAGTCGTTACAAAATTATTTAACGAACTGGGCCCGCGTTATGTTGAACGTCCAGGCGGTTATTTACGTATTTTAAAATGCGGTTTCCGTGCCGGTGATAAAGCACCTATGGCCTACGTAGAACTGGTTGATCGTCCAGTTGTTGAAGATATTGAAGAAGATAAGGTAGTTGAAGAGGATTAATCTCTTGTCTTCATTACCAGAAAACCGGGCAATGCCCGGTTTTTTTATGCATGAACATAAGAAATAATATTGATAATGAGTTTTTTATTCAGCAACCGCTCTGTTAAGTATCTCGCATATACTTTTAGCCTGGTATTTGTTGTTTACATGGTTATTTTTTTCCAGACTGACCTGACAGACAACCGTGTTTTTCAACAGCTATGGAATAGTGGGCATATTATACTTTTTATGGTTTACAGCCTTTTAATATTGAAACATGTTAATCGTTCGGCTAAACAGATTAGCTATTTAAAACTGTTTGTATTTATTGTCCTGAGCAGTCTGTTGCTGGGTGTGCTTATCGAAATACTTCAAAGCTTTACCGGCAGAGACAAAAGCATGTATGACGTACAACTGGATCTGGTTGGTGCTGTTAGTGGTTTTGTTGTATTTTCGAAGTTGAAACAGGTGTGTAGCAGGTTTGTTTATAACGCAGTCATTTTTTCTGTTGCTTTATTTTCTCTTGTGTCTGTAGCGCCGCTGGTTTTAAATATTGTAGATTCATTTTACCAGCAAGAAGATTTCCCCTTATTACTATCGAACAAACATACAACAGAATTTACCCGATTTGGATTAACCAACAGTAATATCAGTTCTGTTAACAGCAAGACTGAAAGCCCTGGTCAGGTTAGTATTTTAAAGGTGAACTTTATTAAATCGGATGATTCAGCGGTAACTTTATTTGTACCGAATATAAGCTGGGCAGACTACAGTCATATTCAGTTTGAAATTTTAAATCCGTCTGATAAAACATTTATCTTAAACTTTAAGATAAACCAGAAAATAAATAACAAAACATTACCTCATTTTCAGTCTTCACTAAATTATGCGCTAAACTTGAAACCGGGATGGAATAATTTTTCAATTAAATTTTCTGATATGCACATGGACAGCCATAACGATAAGTTTGATTTTAACAGGGTAAGAAGCCTTATGTTTTTTATACTAAACCTACAACAGGATAAAACAGTTTTTATCAGCAGGATAAGGCTGGACAAATGATAATTTTATATACTGATTTTGGTATGAATGGACCATATGTAGGTCAGCTTAAGGCTGCTATTCTTGCTGTTAATCCGCAAGCTGTGATTGTTGACCTTATGCATGATGCACCGATGTTTGATATTAGGCATTCAGCCTTTTTACTGGGGATACTTTACAGATATTTTCCGGCGGATGGTATTTTTTGCTGTGTCGTCGACCCGGGGGTTGGCAGTGCACGAGATGCCATTGTTATTCAGGCTGGCAAACGTTTTTTTGTCGGGCCTGATAATGGTTTATTTGAATATATTCTCAGGGCGGAGTTAGTGATAAAAGCTTACCAGATTAACTGGCAACCTGCTGAAATGAGTAATACCTTTCATGGTCGGGATATATTTGCCCCGATCTCGGCAAAACTGTCGAATAATAATATGTCAGATCTTGTTGAAATAAAGCAGGATAAACTTTATCGGCAGGACTGGCCGAATAAACTGGAAGAAATTATCTATATTGATCCTTATGGCAATTTAACAACGGGTATACCGGCAACAAGTATTGGCAGACATACATGCTTAAAGATAAATAATACAAAAATACAGTATGCTCGTACCTATGCTGAAATGCCTGACGACCAGCCTTACTGGTATATCAATTCAAACCAGCTGGTTGAAATAGCCGTTAATGGCAGCAATGCACAGCAAGTCCTGTGTGCCTGTATTGGCCAGCATATCAGTATAATTTGATTTTACTTAAAACGTGTAACTCATTGTATTTTATGTAATATTTTTGATTAATATTATCATTTAAGTGGCCGATATAAGATTAAGCCCACTGAATGAAATAGAGATATGTCCCAGGATTCAATTAATGAACTGCTCGAAAGTCTGAAAGTTGAATTTCTTGCAACTTTGCCAGAGCGCCTGGGAGAAATTGAGAATCTGGTTTTAGACTTAACCGAGCAGGATGATATTGGTAGTTTGCTAAGGGTTGTTCACAGTCTTAAAGGCGCAGCGGGTACGCACGGTTATCATATGTTTACCAGGATCTGTCATCAAATGGAAGGGATGATGCGAGAGTTAGTGGAGTGCAACAAGATACATAGTCAGAAAGCGGTTGATTTATTGCTGGGTTACAATGATTTAATGGATGAAGCACTTGAATTGCTCAATAATGATGAGACCAACCTTGCTAGTATTGAAAAAAAGTTAAATCAATTCTCATCAATACTATCAACTCGGCACTATAAAGTGCTTATTGCGGAACCTTCAGCACTTTATAGTTCAATGATCGTTTCTGTTCTGGAAGAAGAAAATTATCAGGTTAAGACCGTATCGGATGGACTCAGTGCATTACAGAATTTATTAATGCAGGATTACGATGTGTTAATCACGGCAAGAGAACTGCCGTTGTTAAATGGTGAGGCGCTGGCATCCGCGTTAAGACTTTCTGAAAACAGAAATAATAATGCAAATATTATTCTGATTACAACCAAGCAGCGTTCAATGATAAAGCATGCCGATTTGTTTGAGCATATTGTAGATCGTGCTTCAATTCGTGATGGTAGTTTGCTTAAAGCTGTTAGGTAATTCGGACTGATTATTTTTTATGGAAACGAATATCACCGTAATAAGCGGTAGCTGATTCTTTTGTGTTATCGGTGTCTGTCATAATTGCAACCGCTGTGATTTTTAATGGCACTTCGCCAAAAACGCGTTTGTAGTCTTCGTATATATTGACCTTTTGTTCGACCCAGTTTCCGACATGTTTAGTTCCTGATTGTGCGACCAACATTTGAACTCGGTTGGTGTAAGCGTTGGCTGTAGAAAAACCAACAGGATGTTTGTTGTCCCATACATAATTCAGCGCGGCGAGTGGCGGGTATTCACCATGCACCGATTTATAAAGTTCTATCTTGAAACTTTCCCAGCCGGATAGTCTTGAAAGGTCATAATCAAAAGTGATGTAAAGACGAGCCGGGTAATCATCACCCTGTTTTGTTTTAATGTCAGCATTTTTAACAAGCTTGTCAATTTTCCATCGCCAGCTTAGTACAGGGTACTGTGCAGGGTCGATTGATATTTTTCGAATAAACCCGGATGCAGAGGCATTGCTTACCGCTTTTAAAACGACCTGGCCGTTGTCGCGTGATAGAAAATAGGCTGTGTGTTGTTCGATTCCGTCAAATTTCAGTGTTGACCAGTCTTTAGGGGTAATTGAACTTAATTTTTCAGCAGAGAAATTACCGGCAAAGATTGTATGACGATTTTCCTCTCCGTAAGCGGTTGAGTGGAGAATTGTGTAACTGACTAAAAGGATCGATAATTGTATTTTCATGTTTAAGTATTATTGTTTATTATTTGTCTGGTAGACAGATTGAAAATATTGAAGTTCTATTTGCTGTACAATTAATATAAAATAGCGTTATGAAATCGTGATGAAGTCTGTCACTATATGAGGTATGGTTAACAGATTTTATATTAGGTATTGGTAATATACAGCCGTCATCGGGATGATGGTATAACTGCACAAGGAAGCGCAATGATTAATCTCCTTACTGCTGAAGAAGCTTTCAACCAGGCAATAGAACTATATAATAAACAGGAATATGGAACTTCCATTCCATATTTTCTGCATGCTATTCGGCAAACACCCAAAACTGATTAT
>JALTLP010000076.1 GCA_027001895.1 Chromatiales bacterium
TACTGAATCGTGGTATTCTAGGCTATTCACAGTAACACGGCTTTTTTAACAAATTTGCCCCGATTTTATTAATAAACTTAAAGTAGTAAGAGTCCAAAATGTTCTTCCCAATAGTCCAGCCCGTATTACGGCATATAAAACAAATCATCAGCCTTGGCTGTCTAGGCGTTTTACTTTTAAACAGCCCGTCAGTCGCAGCCAAAACACAGCAAATTGAACAACTTGATTATGTTATTGCCGTTGTCAACAGTGATGTTATCACCGCCACCGAACTAAAAAGGCGTATCAAGCAGGTTCTGGCTCAACTCAAAAACAAAAAGAAAAAACTGCCACCCAAAAATGTTTTGTTTCGTCAGATACTCGAACAACTCATTACCGAAAAAATTCAGCTACAGTTAGCCAAACGTGCCAGTGTTATTATTGATGACGAAACGGTTAATAACGTTATTCAAAAGATAGCCCGCGAAAACAGGCTGACACTTCCCGAGTTTCGTGATGTCTTAAAACAGGATGGCATCGAGTATGCTGAGTTTCGTCAGAATGTTAAAAACGAAATTACCATCAACCAGTTAAAAAAGCGTCGGGTTGAAAACCGCATCGTGGTAACCGACCAGGAAATTGAAAACGAACTAAAAAACCAGAAAAATAACGAAGCACTGTCAGATGAATTCCACCTTGCGCATATTCTTATCGCCACACCGGAAGCCGCTTCACCCGAACAAATCCAGCAAGCAAAACAAAAAGCCCAACAGGTTCTTGCTCAACTTAAAATTGGTGCGGACTTTTCTGAAACAGCTGCAGCGAATTCCAACGGACAGAATGCCCTCAACGGCGGTGACCTGGGCTGGCGACAAGCAGCACAACTGCCGTCAATATTTACCGACCATGTTTTAAAACTCGAACCCGGGCAGATTACCGATTTAATCCGTAGCCCAAGTGGCTTTCACATTGTTAAGGTGGTTGAACGCCGCACCAAAGATAAAAAGCGTATCGTAGAACAAACGCATGCAAGACATATTTTAATGATTCCTAACCAGGTAAAAAACAGTGCCGTGGTGAAAGCAAAGCTGGAACGTATCCGCCAGCGCCTTGTTAACGGAGAAGACTTTGCAACCATTGCCCGCGCTAACTCAGACGACAAAGGCTCGGCCGCACGTGGTGGTGACCTTGGCTGGTTAAACCCAGGGGTAACCGTACCGGAATTCCAGGATGCCATGTCTAAGCTAAAGCCCGGTGAAATCAGCGAACCGATTCGGTCACGCTACGGCTGGCATATCATTCAGGTACTGTCTCGCCGCAAACATGATGATACCCAGGCCTATCTGCGCAACAAAATTCGCAAACAAATTGGCGAGCGTAAAACCGAAGAAGCCGTTAGTAACTGGTTAAGGCGTCTGCGCAGCGAAGCTTATGTTGAATACAGAATGAATAAATAAATTAAACACCGGCAACAGCGCCCTGTTTAATTTTTTACTATGCCCGACAAGCCACAAAACAATATTAAAACCATCGCTATTACCTGCGGTGAACCGGCTGGGATAGGCCCCGATCTTGTTATAAGCCTGTTAAAAGAAAATAATAATTTCACTGATATTAATTTTGTTGTTGTTGGTGACAAAAATGTTCTGCTTGAACGCGCCAGACAAATGAATGTCAACGCTGCTTTTAGTGACTATATTAAACCACACCTGACAAAACAGGATATACAGGTTTTAGATGTGCCCGTTAATGTAAAAACCACAAGCGGGCAACTTGACAAGGCAAACAGCACCCAGGTTTTAAAGTGCCTCGATATAGCCATTGAAGGCTGCCTGAACAATACTTTTGCGGCACTGGTTACCTGCCCGATACACAAAGGCATTATCAATGAAGCCGGTATCTCATTTAGCGGCCATACCGAATACCTTGCAGAAAAAAGTAATAAAGATAAAGTTGTAATGATGTTGTGTGAAACTCATTCGGCCTATCAACTTCGTGTTGCGCTGGTTACCACCCACCTTCCTTTAAACAAGGTAAGCGAAGCCATTACTTCCACTGAAATAGAAAACACCATTAATATTTTACAACAGGAACTTGTTGAACATTTTAATATTACCAACCCCTGTATTTATGTCTGTGGGCTAAACCCACATGCCGGAGAAGACGGCCACCTTGGTAAAGAAGAAATAAATATTATTGAACCGGCTCTTAACAAACTTCGCCAGCAGGGAATAAACCTGGTTGGCCCCTTGCCTGCCGATACTTTATTTGTCAGCGATAATTTAAAACAGGCCGACGCAGTTGTCGCAATGTATCATGACCAGGGCCTGCCCATGCTAAAACACCTTGGCTTTGGCCGGGCAATCAACGTTACCCTGGGGCTGCCCTTTATTCGCACCTCGGTCGACCACGGCACCGCACTCGAACTTGCCGGAACCAACAAGGCAAAAGCAGACAGTTTATTTAACGCTATCCGGCTTGCTGAACAGATGAGTCAGGCATAATACAGCACATGTCTGACTACAATAAAAACCCATCGGAACATCAGGCGCGTAAACGCTTTGGCCAGAATTTTTTACATGACCAGAATATTATTGCAAAAATCATTCGCGCAATAAATCCAGACAAACAGCAAAATATTATTGAAATTGGCCCCGGCCAGGGTGCACTGAGTTACCCGCTGTTATCCGAACTCGGACATCTTGATGCTATCGAGATTGACCGAGACCTTATTCACATATTAAACCAGCAAAGCCCGCAATACGGTGAGTTAACAATACACGAAGGTGATGCGCTCAAGTTTGACTTTAAACAGCTCGCAAGCAGCGATAATAAATGCCGTGTTGTCGGCAACCTGCCCTACAATATTTCAACACCGATTATCTTTCATCTGCTTGAATTTCTCGACATTATTGAAGACATGCACTTTATGTTGCAAAAAGAAGTGGTACAAAGAATGTCGGCCGAACCGGGCAGTAAAATTTATGGGCGGCTTAGTGTCATGTTGCAATGTTATTGTGAGGTTGATGACCTGTTTGATATACCGGCAACTGCGTTTAACCCGCCGCCAAAAGTGATTTCCAGCCTGGTACGCCTTGTCCCTCGCAAAAAACCACTTGCCACATTAAACAACCCACAACAATTTTCCAGACTGGTTAACCGCGTATTCCAGCAACGCCGAAAAACCCTGAGAAACACACTTAAAAATTTTATCAATACCGAACAAATCGAAGCCGTTGGTATTTCGGCTAGCGCACGACCGGAAACCCTGTCGGTTAGCCAATTTATCGAACTTAGCAATGCTATTCAAACCGATATTGTTTAGCTTCAAACCGCTAAATCAGGTCGCAATTTAACGCTTTTTGACTTAATAAAAGCCATTCTCGTCCGATATGACTCCTATATATAAAGCTTTTGAAATGGATTTATGTCAGACAAACCAGCCAGCATAGAAGATAGTGACGCGCTACTCACCTACCGGGTCGGGCCCGTGCTATGCTGTGGGCCAACCCTGCCCATTATTACCATTACACCCCCACCAAAGCTGACCCACCCACCCGGTACCCATGCCGCTGAACCCGGTATTTTTAAACACGGCCCCTATATTGTAAGTGCAACCGATCTGCGCTACCGCTTTGGTGTTAAACAGGTAAACTGGAACCAGCCAGGCCAGGTTATTATTGTTAAACAGGACAATCAGGCCCGCGGTTACTTTGTTGATGAAATTAAAGACGTTATTCGTTTTCCAGAAACCGGCTGGGGGCAACTCCCGGTTTGCTTACCCAAAGGTATCTTTAGCCGTACACTGTTACTCAATGAACAAATACACCTGTATGCGGACTTTGAAAAGCTTGCCAAACTACAGGACAGCGGCTACCTGAAAGAATATATTGAACAACTTGAGCAGGCCAGACAAACACAGGACAAAACAAACCAGCAAACCCGCCTTACAAGTGGTAGTGCAAGTAAGAAACTGCAAAAAAATACCAATAAACAGGCAACAACACCAGAAAATTTAGAACAAAAACCCGGAAGTCATGCTGCCGATAAAATAAATCAGACTAGCCTACATCAAAACAAGCCGGTACTAACAGACAGCGATTCAGTTACTCACATTGACACAAACAATAATAAAACCATTGAGAAAAACAGCCAGAACAAAACGACTGCTGCAACGGCAGGTTTAAAGTCTTCTATTGGCGGGGCATCGTCAGCCCCGAAGAATAAAAGCCATTCAGCTATAGATGATAATAAAATAAAACCTTCTGCTAAAAAAACAGTGAGCAGACAAACTGTTCAACAGGAAAATATTGCTAAAGACTTCAATAGTAAACAAAAGCTTGAATCACAGATAAGCTCAGACCAGACTGAAGCCAATATCCATGCTAATCGGACAACAGGCAAACCTGTACATGAGAAATTAAAAGCCGCCAACAAGACTGCTAACAGAACAAAGCCGGAATCTGATCGACCTGTACAACAAAACACAGCAACCCCGAAAACGGCAATAATGACTTCTGCAAAAGCAGTCACCGAAAACAGCCCAACGCATCGTGGTGGTAATACTAACAGGGCAGCACTGCAATCTTCACAAACGGAAACAGATAAAACAACAGAAAAAAATGTAAACCAGAACAACACATCCGTTAAAAAACATGAAACAGAATCATCAACTGGCGGATGGCTGGTGTTTATTGTTTTACTGCTATTATTCGCAGGCGGGGCATACTATTATTTTAACTATTCGCAACCCTCCGCAACAAACGATATAACCCAGAACAATATAAGCCAAAGCGATATAAACCAGAACGAAATAATCCGAAATGAAAACAGCCGCAAAGGTGATAACACTGATAGCATGGAAAATACCATTAACGACCCGGTAGATAATAGCAACCCATTAATAACTGAAAACACACCGACTGATAGTATAGCGAAGGATGACCGCACTGAACATTCTGAACAGGCCGACAATATACAAAATACACCTGAAGCCACACCGTTAACCCCGGCAGAAACTGCGAGTGAAATTAAAAAGACGGAAGCCAATGTAACAACGGATAAAACAACAACCGAAAACTATCATGCTGCGATTCATCACGAAGATGACACCATCACGATTGAACTTGATGGCCCGTTACCGCCAGAAGTAAACACACCGGAACAGGCAGAAACCAAAAGTTTAAACAAGCCCGAGCCCACGCAACCTGTAGAAGGTGAAACAGGTACACAGGCCGATACCCATAAAACTTCTGATAACGAAGAAACTCCTGTTGAGCCGCTGCAAAATACGGCCAGCAAAACAGTTGCAAAAGAAAAACAGCAACAAACCACATCCGAAAAAACCGAGGTTTCTAAAAACACTTCTATTGAAATTGTACATATTATCGTAAAAGGCGATACCCTTTGGGCCATTGCTAAACGTTACCTGAAGAACCCGTTTCGCTATCCCGAGCTGGCAAAATTAAGTAAAATTAAAAACCCGGACTTAATTTACCCCGGCAATAAAGTTATCATCATTTATCGACAACAAAAATAAATGAGCAGGCTATGTCCGTTACCCTTTGCGCAGAACTCCCTACAACTGCCCTCAGCGAATTACTTAAACCCTATCAGCTAGAAATTCATCAGGTAAAAAGCAACAGGGAAATTCCCGGCAGTTTCTGGGGCGAATCCGAAGCCGGTCTTATCGAGAACCGTCTGTATGTCCAGCCGCAAACCCCGGTACACTCTGCCCTGCATGAAGCCTGCCACTATATTTGTATGGACAGATCTCGCCGTGAGCAACTCGATACCGATGCCGGTGGTGACTATGAGGAAGAAAATGCCGTCTGCTACCTGCAACTACTACTGTCAGACCATCTTACAGAATATGGTCGGGAACAACACTTCCAGGATATGGACGAATGGGGCTATACATTCCGCCTTGGCAGTGCAAAACGCTGGTTTTACGAAGATGCCGAGGACGCCAAACAGTGGTTAATAGATAAAAAACTCATTAATTTCAATGAAATACCCAAATGGAAGCTGCGAGATGAGTAAATGACTATAAATAAAAATCCATTTCTGCCGATAACACTGTAAATAATCAGGAATACTGTAAAAATGCCATTTAGCAGCATAAACAACTACTATGAGCAGCTCGTTTTTAAACATATTTTAGAAACAGTCGCCGAACCAATTGATGAAAATTTTCTGGAAGATGTTGCCTGCGTTGCACTTAATCATTTACCGGCCAAATACGTACGCCACGAAGTCGACATGGCTTTTTACATGAGCCGCGATGAACGTGATAAAATAACCGCTATGGTCGCCATTGCGGTTAAAAATGCCATCGACTATGTCAGCCAACACCGGGATGACCATTACAACCAGGCCTGAAACAGGCAGCAACAAACAGACACGAAATACAGGTTAAGAAATGACACAGCAGAACGAACTCTATAATACACAGGTTGATGTAGAAACCAACTATGTTGAAGAACAATCCGACCCAAACGAAAACCGTTTTGTTTTTTCCTATACCATTACCATCCGCAATGAAGGCCAGGTGCCGGCGAAATTGTTAGCGCGCCACTGGATAATTACCGATGCAGACGGCAATGTTCAGGAAGTTGAAGGTGAAGGCGTTGTTGGAGAACAACCTCATTTAAAACCCGGCGATGGCTTTCGTTATACCAGTGGTGCCATTCTCGAAACGCCGGTAGGCAGTATGTATGGTACTTATAAAATGATTGCCGATGATGGCAATGAATTTATTGCTAATATTCATCCGTTTACCTTATCCATGCCGAATACTATTCATTAATATTATTTTTTAAGTTTTAAAATATATCTACTTCAATTAAATTCCTTTCATCTCGCGCTAGCGCACTGTAGGATTTTAAGTAATCAAAAAACAGATTACTTCGTCATTTCATTCCTCGCAACGACAAAAATGGGTCATTGCGAGCTCACGAAGTGAGCGTGGCAATCTTGCTGTCACAAAAAACAGATTACTTCGTCATTTCATTCCTCGCAACGACAAAAATGGGTCATTGCGAGCTCACGAAGTGAGCGTGGCAATCT
>JALTLP010000077.1 GCA_027001895.1 Chromatiales bacterium
GATTAAATATGCTGAAAAAAATGAGTGATTAAAATATTATGCAAAAAATATTTAATGTTTTTATTACAGTCGGTATATTTTTAATTACACAATATGCTGTTGCTGGTATACAGGAAATGGATGTAGCCATTACAGATCAGGACTTATCCATAAAAAAAATTACCAGCAAACAATCCGACTCTGGTGATAACCTGATTATATGGGTTGCGCCAGGTTTTGGTACTCACCAACGTGCTATTGATATGTCTGAAAAGCTGGCTGGTAAAGGTGTGGAGGTTTGGCATGTCGATTTAGCTGAAAGCCTGTTTCTGCCAAAAAGTACCGCAACCATGCGCAAGCTTGATGGTCGTTATCTTAAGGGTTTAATCGAGTATGCCCATAAAACAACCGGTAAAAATATTATTTTGTTAACCCGCTCCTATGGTGCTATCCCTGTTTTAAGAGCCATGCGTTTATGGCAGTTAGCGCATAGCAGGGGAAGTTTTTACCTGCAAGGTGCCATATTATTTTCGCCAGAACTTTATTCAACCATTCCCGCTCTAGGTGATGAACCGGAGTTTATTAGTGTAACCGAAGCGACCAATATGCCGCTGATGATTTTTCAGGGTGAAAAACGCGGCAATCGCTGGCAGGTAAAAGATTTGTTAAACAAGCTACAAGCCGGTGGTGCGGCTGCCTATTTTAAAATTTTAAAAGGAGTTAACGGTGTTTTTTACAGTAAAGATCTAAAACCGGCAACACTGAAACAGGTTGAGCTTATGCCGGCTAAAATTATTAAAAGCATTAAATTATTAAGCAAAACAAAAAAGCCAGCACATGCAGTAAAGGTAAAACTAAAGCAAAATAAAAAATCTGAGCCACTGGATATTCGATTAAGACCTTTTAGGGCGAATGTAAAACCACTGGAAATTAATCTGCTCGATGTGTTTGGCAAGCCCTACAAAAAAACAGATTATAAAGGTAAGGTGACAATTGTTAACTTCTGGGCTACGTGGTGTCCGCCCTGCGTCGAGGAAATTCCTTCGCTTAACCATTTAAGAGAATTAATGGCCGGTGAAAAGTTTGAACTGATTTCAATTAACTATGGTGAAGAAAAAGACGTTATTAAAAAATTTATGAACAAGGTCAATGTTAGCTTCCCGGTATTACTTGACCCAAGTGGTAAGCAGGCGGCGCGCTGGAAGGTGTTGGTTTTTCCTTCTACCTTTGTTATCGGGCCAGATGGCACGATCAAGTATGGGGTTAACGCAGCAATCCATTGGGATAAACCGGCCATTATTAATGAACTTAAAAATATGCTGTAGGATAATGTTAACTAATAACGAGCTGTCTGACACAGATAAAAATGTTATCGAACAGAGTAAATCATGGATAGAACAAATTGTTATCGGTTTAAATTTTTGCCCGTTTGCAAAAAAGGTATTTGATAATAATACTATTTTTTATCATGTAGATAATTTAGAAAAAACTGAAGATAAACTGCATACCCTGGCGGATGTATGCCGGTTAATGGATGGCAATACAGCAATAGAAACAGCATTTATACTGTATAATAGTGGTCTGGAAGGCTTTGACGATTATCTTGATTTTCTGGAGCTGGCCAACCAGTTGTTAGTTGTACAAGGTTATGAAGGTATTTATCAGTTGGCAAGTTTTCATCCGCAGTATTGTTTTGAAGGTGCAGAGCCAACGGCTGCAGAAAACTATACCAATCGTTCCCCGTATCCGATGTTGCATCTGTTAAGAGAATCGAGTTTACAAACTGCACTGGAAAGTTATAAACAACCCGAGAAGATACCGCAAAAAAATATTGAAGTGGCTACAAATAAAGGCGCAGATTTTTTTGTTAATACACTTAAGAAGATTAAATCAGAAAAATGTTAAAGTAGAATAATGATTAAGATTAGCCAGCTAAATATATATCCTGTTAAGTCCTGTGCCCAGGTATCGTTAGCAGCAGCAGACGTTGATGCCTTTGGTTTGCATATGGACAGACGCTGGATGGTGGTCGATGAGAAAGGCCATTTTGTAACTCAACGACAACTACCACGGATGTGCCTGATAAAACCTGAGCTTAATAGTAACGGTGTAGAATTAAGCGCACCGGGTATGCAAGCTTGTAAAGCAGATATCAGTACGTTCAGTAAAAATAAAACGGTCACTGTCTGGATGGATCAGTGCCAGGCACTGGACTGTGGTAACGAAGCGGCAAACTGGCTATCAACATTTTTAGAAACAAAGTGCAGGCTGGTTTACTTTCCGGAAAATGAAGTGCGGCAAGTGGATTTAAATTATGCGAAAAAGGGTGATAAAACCGCTTTTAGTGACGGCTTCCCTTTTCTATTAATATCCGAAGCCTCGCTTGAAGACCTGAATAAACGTATTCAGGCAAACGATAATACACAACCGGCCATTGAAATGCGACGGTTTCGTCCTAATATAGTAGTATCAGGGTGTGATGCCTATGCAGAGGATAACTGGAAACAAATTCAAATTGCAGATACGCTGTTTCGTATCGTTAAACCCTGTAGCCGCTGTGTAATCCCGAGTATCGACCCGGATACGGCAATACGCGGCAGTGAGCCACTCCAAACGCTAAAAGCTTACAGAAAAACAGGTAAAAAAATATTTTTTGGGCAAAATGTAATAGCAGAAAAGATGACAAGCCTCGAAGTGGGTATGTCGGTGAAAATTATTGAATAAATTATTTAAATAAAGCGGAGAAATAAAATGACAACAGCAAGTGCAAGACATATCCTCGTAGACAGCGAAGAAAAATGTAACGAATTAAAAGCAGAAATTGAAGGTGGTGCAGACTTTGCCGAAGTTGCAAAGCAACACTCAACCTGTCCTTCCGGGCAAAACGGTGGTGAACTGGGTGAGTTTTCTCCGGGGCAAATGGTAAAAGAATTTAACGATGTTGTTTTTAGTGGAGAAGTCGGCGTGATTCATGGGCCGGTGCAAACTCAGTTTGGGTACCACCTGATCGATATTACTAATCGTACAGATTAGTAGTAACTATAATTTAGCCGCTATCGCGAGATAGAAAATTTTTAAACCACGAAGAACACAAAGGTCACGAAGAAAAGATTTTATCAAGTAGTACAATAGTCTGGTTTAAACTAGAAATTTTTTTGCTGGCATCTTTTGCGTCGTGGCGGGTTAAAAAATTAAACCACGGCGACACAGCACCATTATTCCCCCTCCCTTTACGGGAGGGGGTTACGACTGCAGGGATGCAGGAGGTAGGGCAACGCATGGAGCAGTTGCCGAGGGGGAGGGTTTACTTCCTGCTAATAAAAAAATTTGACCACAAAGAGCACAAAGGTCACGAAGAAAAGATTTTATCAAGTAGTACAATAGTCTGGTTTAAACTAAAAAGAATTTCCTGGCGTCCTCTGCGTCCTGGCGGTTTAAAAAAAATAACCAGAAAGTAAGAACTAAGTGGAAAAGTAAAAATGACAGAAGACCGAATTACCGAGCTTGAAACGAAAGTGGCTTATCAGGAGCATACTATTCAGGAGCTTAACGATGTCATTTACAAACAACAGCAACAAATCGATAAAGTCGAAATTATGTGTCAGCATTTAATGGATCGCATTCAGTCGCTCGCTGCAAGTGAAGGCGGCAATCAGCCTGCAAATGAAAAACCACCCCATTATTAGCTAAGCCCTGAATTAAATTACACTGATGGTGTATAGCGATTTTGAGATGTATAATTTTTTTCACAGTCGCCTTGTCCAGTATCCTGGCTTTCTTCTATGATGCATTACGGCAATAACATCTATTTGTTCATTTGTAATTCTATAAATTAAGCTAAACGGGAATCTTGGGAAATAGTATCGCCGCGTATCTTTATGGTATTTTGGCCAGCGATTCGGTGAGTCAGCAATTTTATTTACAGCATGAATTAACTCTTCGACAAATGCTTTAGATGCCGCTTTACTTTTATTGGCATACCATTGTTGTGCCGACTCGGCTTCTTTTAATGCGTTGGGATGAAAGTTAATTTGTAATTCAGGCATTCATATTCTTAAGCAGTCGTTCCCTGACCTTATCCCAGGATACCGTTTTCGTTTCGCCTGTATCCAGAGATTCCATGCGGCGTTCTATTTCTTTAAGCCACGCAGCTTCAACGCCTTCCTCAATTTCCGTATCAAGGCTTTCTATAAGAACACCGGTGAGTGCTGCCCTGGATTCATCGTCCAGATGCAACGCCTCCTTGAAAAGTTGTTCTTTTGGTATAGCCATGTATTTATAATAGCAGTCGGTACTTCGATCGGCTATTTAAAATTTTTCCAGAATAATTGAAAATTAAACAAACAATTTGACTCAGGTAATGAGTTAACCCGTTTAGTCCGCCCTGTTCACCTGTAAAATCTGAATTGAACCTCTTTTTGTCGATATAATTAAACCTGCAATAAGCATTATTTGGTCATTTTGGCCAAATTTTTGACTGCTTGGAGGTTTGCAATGGCTGAAATAAGCCAACACGATCTTTTCTGGGAGGAAAGACGGAGTAATAAAGATCGGCGAAGACGCTCTTCCCGACCACTAAATCACTATGGGGTGATAGGCCGACGTTCATTTGAGCGGCGTGAGTCAGATCGGGGCTTAACGGGCTCCGATCATTTTGACAAATCAGTATGGTATGCCGCCCTCGCCATTATCGCATTAAGCGTTATGGACTTTATCCTGACGCTTTATATCCTGAATTCCGGTGGTGATGAGTTGTCTTTACTGATGAATTACATGTCTAAACAAGGTAGTAGCCTGTTTTTTGCCACCAAGTATTGCCTAACGGCAATAGCGGTATTGATATTATTGGCGCACCATCAACATCACTTTTTCCGAACCGCCTGGGTTAAGGCCTTTTTATATAGTATTGTTATTGGCTATTCGGCTTTATTTGCCTACGAAATCCAGTTAATTGTCGCAATTTAGCGCTAATTTGCTGTAAAAACACGCTTTTATAGCAGGTTCATGTTGGTGATTTTACCTGCAACAGGTAAAATAGTCTTTATACTTCTGTAAAGTCACCAACGAATTTATTCCATATGTATTACCAAACCAGTTTCGATGTCATTGTAGTCGGTGGCGGCCATGCCGGTACCGAAGCCGCGCTGGCGGCTGCGCGCATGGGCAGCAAAACTCTTTTGCTTTCGCATAATATTGAAACTTTAGGTCAAATGAGCTGTAACCCGGCCATTGGCGGCATTGGCAAAGGCCACCTGGTGAAAGAAGTGGACGCACTTGGTGGTTTAATGGCAAAAGCGGCTGATTTAGCCGGTATCCAGTTTCGTATTCTTAATGCCAGCAAAGGCCCCGCGGTTCGTGCCACCCGTGCCCAGGCGGATCGGGTGTTATATAAAAATGCCGTGCGTCAGGTTTTAGAAAACATCCCTAACTTAAGCCTGTTCCAGCAAGCGGTAGACGACTTAATTGTAGAAAATGACCGGGTTGCCGGTGTGGTCACGAAGATGGGCTTAAAGTTTAAGGCCAAATCGGTGGTGTTAACCGTCGGCACTTTTCTTGGCGGCATTATTCATATCGGCATGGAAAACTATCAGGGCGGCCGTGCCGGTGATCCACCTTCGAATGCTTTGTCGGAACGTTTACGTGCCCTGCCGTTTAAAGTCGACCGCTTAAAAACCGGCACCCCACCGCGTATTGATGGCCGCACGATTGATTATTCGGTAATGCAAGAACAACCCGGTGATAAACCCTTGCCGGTGTTTTCCTATATGGGCAATGCCAGCCAGCACCCGCAGCAAATTCCCTGCTATATTACCTACACTAACGAACAAACTCACGATGTTATTCGTGGTGGAATGGATCGCTCACCGATGTATAGCGGTGTTATCGAAGGCGTTGGGCCACGTTACTGCCCGTCTATCGAAGATAAAGTCATGCGCTTTGCAGACCGCAACGCCCATCAAATTTTTGTCGAACCCGAAGGCCTCACCGTTAATGAAGTTTATCCTAATGGTATATCAACCAGCCTGCCGTTTGATGTGCAATTTGATTTTGTGCGTTCAATAAAAGGTTTTGAAAACGCGCATATCACCCGCCCCGGTTATGCAATTGAATACGATTTTTTCGACCCGCGTGACTTAAAAGCCTCGTTGGAAACAAAACATATGGACGGTTTATTTTTTGCCGGGCAAATAAATGGCACCACCGGTTATGAAGAAGCCGCCGCGCAAGGCTTAATAGCCGGTATGAATGCAAGCCTGCAAGTGCAGCAAAAAGAAGCCTGGACTCCGCGTCGTGATGAGGCTTATATCGGTGTGCTTATCGACGATTTAATAACACAGGGTACGCAAGAACCTTACCGCATGTTTACCTCGCGTGCCGAATACCGTTTACTTTTGCGCGAAGACAATGCCGATTTACGCTTAACCCCCAAAGGTCGAGAGCTGGGTCTGGTGGATGATGAACGCTGGGCATCTTTTGAAAACAAGCGGGAAGCCATTAATAAAGAACAACAGCGGCTGGCGACGACCTGGGTCCACCCGAGTAAGCTGGACAAAGACATTGCCGAAAAAGTACTGGGCCAGCAAATGACAAAAGAAGCGACTTTAATTGATTTATTGCGTCGCCCGGAAGTTTCTTATACTGCGTTAATGAGCATCGAAGAAGCGCAGCAGGATAAACCTGAAAACCTTGATGCCAGTGTTATCGAGCAAATAGAAGTACAGGCAAAATACGCAGGCTATATCGAACGCCAGCAGGATGAAATCGATAAACAAAAGCGCCATGATTTAACCGTCATACCGGAACAAGTTGACTATTCCAATGTCAAAGGCCTGTCCGCAGAAGTATGTGAAAAATTAAACCGGATAAAGCCGCAAACTATTGGCCAGGCGGCGAGAATATCCGGTGTTACTCCGGCGGCAATATCGATCATTCTGGTGTATTTAAAAAAATTTGCTTACCAGCAATCAGCATAAGCGAACAAAACAACAGGAAATGTGAGTTTAAGCACATACCTGTTAAACCGTTACGGTATGTTGTTTGTTAAAAAAAAAAAAAAAATAAAA
>JALTLP010000078.1 GCA_027001895.1 Chromatiales bacterium
CACCTGTACAGCATGTTTCCACTCGACTGGCGACCAGGCCAGATGAGGCTGGTTGCAGTCATTCGACAGGACTATTTCCATTCCCAGAAAGCGGGTAAGGGCATCCAGATCTTTTATTTCAGCAAGGGATTCTTTGAGGGAGTTGAAGTGCCCCTGGTTTAAGTAGAGGACATTGGGGCGATAGCCGTGTTCACGTTCAAATTTATTCGCTAATTGAAACAGGAAACTTAACATAATGGATTCCTCCACGTTGAGGGTCTGATTAAGCCATTTCTGACTCAGTTACGCTCTTTCCGGCTATGTTGTTTTCTTTATTATCGGCCTCGTTACAGGTTTATTAAATTTATAACTTCAGTTAATACAGTCACTTAAAAAATAAAAATACTTATATTTTTTATTAGTAAGGCTTATCTTGTTGCCATTGTCCGTTTACAAAATACTGTATCGGCTGAAATCTTGCTTTATAGGACATCTTTTGTGATTCTGGGTTCCAGTAGCCAAGGTAAAGCCAGGCTAAGTTTTGTTTACGGGTGAGTTCAATTTCATGCTGAATCGCTAAAATCCCCAGACTGCGCTTTGAAAGTTCGGGGTCAAAAAAAGTATAAACGGCAGAAAGACCGTCTTTTAGTTTGTCGATTACAGCCACGGCGACCAGTTGTTGGCCAAGGCGAAACTCAAGTAGCTCGGTGTGACTCCATTGGCTGCTAATAATATCCCTGTAAGCTGTTTTAGAACCGGGATCCATGCCGCCATCGGGGTGCCTGGCTTTGAGGTAACGCGAATAGAGCTGAAAGTGGTCTTCGTTATACCGGGCTGGGTGGCTAAAGGTTGTGATATCCCGATTTTTATTCCAGCTTCGTTTTTGTTGCTTGCTGGGATTAAATTTATTAACGTCAAGCCGTACCGGAATGCATAGCTGGCAGTGTTCACAATGGGGGCGATAAACATTATTACCGCTACGGCGAAACCCCCGGGTTGCCAGAAAACTGTAATGCGGTTGTTGCAAAGAAATTTCCGGGTTTACAAACAGGGTGGTGGCCAGTTTGTCTGGCAAATAACCGCATTCATGTTTGCTGGTCAGGCAAAACTCAAGAGAACTCAGTATTTCCGGTTGCGGAATTTGTTGGCTCGATTGCTGGTTCATTATTTAAATTATTTATTTAGTTACTTTTAACGTAGTCGCAATTACGCTGCTTGTCGAATAAGCTGTTTCAATATGTGAAACAGATTTATTTACGACGTTTTGTTTAATGCTAACTGGATTAAGTATAGTCGAACTGCCAGCGACCTATACGCGAGGATAATTTTAATGTTTGTTGCAATTCGTTTATAAATTGTCTACGCGGGATATCCGTTGCGCCAAGAGAAGTGATATGGTCTGAACTGACCTGGGCATCAATAAAATCAAACTGCCAGTGTTTTAGTTGCTGTACTAAATGTGCAAGCGCCACTTTGGAAGCATCGGTTTTGCGGGTAAACATAGATTCACCAAAAAAAGCGTGGCCCAGTGATAAACCGTATAAACCACCCACAAGCTCGTTTTCAAACCAGCATTCAACTGAATGGGCATAACCTTGTTGATGTAAGTTTTGGTAGGCATCGAGCATATCGTTGGTTATCCAGGTACCAAAACCATCTTTACGTGTTTTTGCACATTGTTGGATAACGTCAGTAAAAGCCGTATCCATAGTGACATGATAAATATTTTTGTTCAGTGTTTTTTTTAAGCTGCGCGAAATTTTAAAATTATCCGGGTATAACACGGCACGTGGGTTGGGTGACCACCACATGATGGGCTGGTTATCACTGTACCAGGGGAAGATCCCGTTTGAATAAGCCGCAAGTAACCTCTTTGCTGACAGGTCACCGCCAATCGCAAGCAAACCATTGGGCTCGTCCAGCGCCAGTTCGACATCTGGAAATAAATCCAGTTGGTCGTCAGATAACAGGTAGGGCGCAGTCATGATTTAGGTTTTAAAAGGGGAGTGTGTTTGCATATCGTCAATATAGTATTGCATACCTTCGCGTTCATGTTGAATATGCTTGCGGATAATATTGTTAAATTGCGGGTGAGCTATCCAGTGTGCCGACCAGGTTTTAGTCGGCAGGAAGCCCCGGTAAATTTTGTGTTCACCCTGCGCGCCGGGTTCAAAGCGGCTTAAACCATTTTTGATACAGTATTCCAGGCCCTGGTAATAACAAAGTTCAAAATGCAGGTTATTAAAATAATGGTTACAACCCCAGTGACGACCGTATAAGGTATTTTTACCACGCATACAAAAGGCACTGGCAACATAGTCGCCATCATGTTTTGCGAATAACACTAAAACATTATCGGGCATGGTTTTACCCAGTGCTTTAAAAAAGCCAGGATTTAACGTTGCCATGCCGGATTTTTTATCGAAGGTTGTGCTGTAAAAGTGATGGTAGGTTTGCCATAGTTCGTCTGTCATCGCATGGCCATCCAGTATTTCAATTTCTATATTTTGTTGTTGAACCTGTTTACGTTCACGCTTTACTTTTTTACGGTTCTTCGAGTTAAAAAATGACAGATAATGTTCAAAGTCTGTGTAATTATTGTTTGTCCATTGAAACTGGCAGCCAGCCCTTAATAGTAAATTGTTTTTTTCAAGTTGTTCGGTGTCTTGTTTGTTGGTAAACAACCAGTGCATGGTTGATACATCAAGTGTTTTTGCATGTTGCAGGGCTGTGCTAATGATTAAATTACTGATTTGCTGGTAACGCTGACTATCATTAATTAAAAAACGTTGTCCGCTTGCCGGGGTGTATGGAATAGAAGTAACCAGCTTGGGGTAATAATCAATACCTGAACGATGGTAAGCATCAGCCCAGGCCCAGTCAAAAACAAATTCGCCGTAGGAATTGTTTTTTAAATACATTGGGCTTGCGCCAATAAGTCGCTCGTTTTCTTTTACAATAATATGTTGTGGTAACCAGCCCCAGGTTTGTCCAACACAGTTGTGTTGTTCCAGTGCATTGAGAAATTCGTAGCGGGCAAAAGGATTGTCGCTATCGACGAGTGCATTCCATTCATCGGCAGATACTTCATTAATGGCACCGATAATGGATATTTTAAGAGACATTGTATAGTTTTAACCACAACGGACACGAAGAACACGACGAAAGATCAATATTTAGTTTATAGATCGTGCTGACTATGTACTTGTTGTTAATATTTTCTCGTTTTGTACATTGTGTTCGTTGTGGTTAATTTTTTATTTTAAGTTATCAAGATAACGCTCTGCATCCAGCGCAGCCATACAACCTCGTCCGGCTGAGGTAATGGCCTGTTTATAAACCTGGTCTGCAACATCACCGGCAGCATAAACGCCTTCGATGCTGGTTTGCGTTGCATTGGCACCAGAACCATTCTGAACTTTTAAGTAACCGTGTTCCATTTCCAGCTGGCCGTCAAAGATACCGGTATTGGGTTTGTGTCCAATTGCAATAAAGATACCCATAAGATCGATTTCTTTTGTTGAGCCGTCATTGTTTTTTATGCGCATACCGGTTACGCCGGAATCATCACCGAGCACCTCGTCTAAATTGCTGTTCCATTCTATCGTAATGTTGCCGTTTTCAGCTTTTTCCATTATTTGTTTGGCCAGAATTTTTTCACAGCGGAAACTATCGCGGCGGTGAACAACCGTAACATGAGATGCAATATTCGATAAATACAGCGCTTCTTCAACGGCGGTGTTGCCGCCACCGATAACGGCGACATCTTTACCGCGATAGAAAAAACCGTCACAGGTTGCACAACCGGAAACACCACGGCCTTTAAATGCTTCTTCAGATTCTAGGCCGAGATACATGGCTGACGCGCCGGTTGCAATAATTAACGCATCGCAGCTGTAGGTGCCGCTGTCACCGGTTAAGGTAAAAGGGCGACTGGATAAATCAGCTTTGTTGATGGTGTCGAAAATAATTTCGGTGTCGAATCGTTCTGCATGTTGCTTCATGCGTTCCATTAATGCTGGGCCTTGCAGACCTTCCACATCACCGGGCCAGTTATCCACTTCGGTGGTTGTCATTAATTGACCGCCTTGTTCCATGCCGGTAATCATAACCGGCTCCAGGTTAGCGCGTGCAGCATACACAGCAGCGGTATAACCGGCTGGGCCAGAACCCAGAATTAAAAGACGACAATGCTTGGTATCACTCATAACAACTCCTAATGAAGCAAAATTTGTATATTTAATAACTAAAAATGAACTGCTATGACCGGACATTGGCTTTTGAGTTCCTTAACTCGCCCAATCCGGTGTATTTTTAGAATGTATGGAATTAATATCTGTTATGTTACGTAAAGCGAACAAACGGGTAAAGCGATAATGCGAATTGGGATTCCAAAAGAACAAAAAACACTCGAAGGGCGAATTGCTCTGACACCTGCCGCGGTTAAAAGCCTGACCGAAGCCGGTCACGAAGTGTATATCGAGCTGGGTGCCGGTGTAGCCAGTGGCTATAGCGACAATGAGTATTCAAATGCCGGTGCCAGCCTGATGCCGGTTACAAAGATGGTATATCAAAATGCCGAGATTATCGTAAAAGTTAAAGAACCCCAGGAAACAGAATGGTCTTTGTTTCGAAAAGAGCATATTTTGTTTTGCTATCTGCACCTTGCGGCTAACCCGGAACTGACCGAGAAACTGTGTGAAATTGGTCTGACTGCCATTGGTTTTGAGACGGTCGTTGTACAAGACAGTAAAACCGGACAAAACCATTTGCCCTTGCTTGCACCCATGAGCGCGATAGCAGGGCGGGTTACCGCGCAAATGGGGGCGACTTTGCAGTACCAGTATCGCGGAGGGCAGGGAATATTGTTTGGCGGTCTGGAACCACAAATGAATGCCGACAGTGGCGTTGATACTGGACATGCTGTGGTGCTCGGTGCCGGTGTTGCCGGTACGCATGCAGCTAAAACTCTGGCTGCACTGGGTGCCAGGGTGAGCGTTCTGGATATTAACCAGCAGCGGCTCAATGAATTAGAACAAGCTTCGCCAAATATCAGTGGAAAAATATCCAATGAGGATACTATTCGTGAAAGCGTAAAGCAGGCTGATTTGTTGATAGGCGCGGTTTTGATACCGGGTAGTAAAACACCACATTTAGTGAGCAAAGCAGTGGTCGAGAGCATGAAACCCAATAGCGTGGTCATGGATATATCCGTTGACCAGGGAGGCTGTATTGAAACTATCGAGCCGACTACATATGAGTCGCCAGTGTACTTTCATGGTGAGGTTTTACACTTTGGCGTTACCAATATCCCCGGCGCTGTGCCCAGAACCGCAAGCCAGACATTGAGTTCAGCTATTTTACCCTATGTCCTTGAGCTTGGTCGGGTCGTGAGCCATAACGACTGGTCAATAAATAAACAACTTGCAGCTGCAATCAACATTAATGAGGGTGAAATCGTTCATCCAGCCCTGAAACCCAGCTAATTTATCTTTGCTGTTACCTTGAAAAAATTCAAATTATTTAGTATCTTACATTAAGGTATTAACAAAGAAGATGAACATTGAACTCATTAAACGATTCAGTACGCGTGCAACAGCCTAAAAGGCGTCGTCAGGCTAAGTTAAAGCAGCCTGAAACAACGCCTGTGACTGACCATATCCAACGTGCCTTGCGTGAATCTGCGCTGTTTGTGTTCGGGCTGGTGGCCTTGTACATGGTGCTGGCACTCGTTAGTTACCACCCGGCCGATCCGGGCTGGTCGCGTAGCGGGGTTATTGATGGGACTATCTACAACCTCGGTGGGCCGATGGGGGCCTGGTTTGCTGACGTATTCCTGACCTTATTTGGTTACTGGGCCTACCTGTTTCCAATAATGCTGGCTTTTTCGGGGTTCTTAATCTTTCAGGATGCGCGACAAAACAAGCCTTTTGACCAACGCGGCTTTCTTTTCTGTAGTATTGGTTTTTTCCTTACCTTAAGCACAGGCTGTGCACTAGCAAGCCTGCATGATCATGCCATCATCAGTAATTTACCGGTTAATGCAGGCGGCATTTTAGGTGATTTAATTGCTGGTATTATGGAAAAACTATTTAGTTTTCTCGGTGCCACATTATTATTGCTGGCGTTATTCTTTAGTGGATTTACCCTGTTTACCCATTTGTCGTGGTTCAAGTTGATGGATATCACGGGTGCAGCAACACTGGGATTATTAAATGCCGGCCATCTGGGGTTACGCAAACTTGCTAGCAGCATAGCCGCATTGATTACTGCAATTAAAAATCGACGTCCAGAACTACCTGAGAACAATCATTTAACCCCTTCAATTAAACGCAATGTTAAAGTTGCTGAAACGGCCGCTAAACGTAAGCCGCCTAAAATCGCGCCGACGATAAAGCCTAAGCAAAGCGAGCGGGTAGAACGTGAAAAGCAGGTGCCTCTGTTTGCCAGCAGCTCTGATGCCAGCTTGCCGCCACTGTCACTACTTGATGATTCTGTGCCGCATGTTAAACGCCTGTCAGACGAAGCATTGCAGGCCATGTCACGTACTCTTGAGATTAAGCTGGCTGATTTTGGTATCAGCGTTGAGGTTGTGGCCGTTCACCCCGGCCCGGTGATAACCCGTTTTGAAATTCAGCCTGCAGCAGGGGTGAAAGTTAGCCAGATTACCAACCTCGCTAAAGATCTTGCCCGTTCGTTATCAACCATTAGTGTCCGAGTTGTAGAAGTTATCCCGGGCAAAACCACCATTGGCATTGAAATTCCAAATGAAAACCGTGAAATTGTACGCCTAAGTGAAACCTTTAAGGCCTCTGTTTTTGCCGATACCAAGTCGCCATTAACCCTGGCGCTCGGTAAAGATATCAGTGGTGAGCCTATCGTAGCTGATTTAGCCAAAATGCCGCATTTACTGGTCGCCGGTACAACCGGCTCGGGTAAATCTGTTGCCCTTAATGCAATGATTTTGAGTATTTTGTATAACGCCACGCCTGAAGAAGTGCGTTTAATTATGATTGACCCTAAAATGCTGGAGCTTTCTATATATG
>JALTLP010000079.1 GCA_027001895.1 Chromatiales bacterium
CATGGGTGGTACGGGTGTTGCTGATAATCGCGGCGGTCTGGCTGCTGCGTATAACCCTGCGACCATGATTGATTCAGGTAATCGTTTTGATCTCGGTGCAGATATATTTATGCCACCACGAAAAATTAAACATGAATCAACAACATTGGGGTTTACCGAAGAAGAAAGTAACAACAATATCTTTGTAATTCCAAACATGGGTGGTACTTATAACTGGAATGACAAAATAACAATTGGCTTTGCTTTTATTGGTGCTGGTTTACAAACAGAATATAACCAGTCACCTAACAGCGATTCTTGTAAAAGAGTTCAAGCTGGCCAGGTGCCCGGTTACGTGAATTGCCCACCAACAGTTTTTAATGCAGGTGGTACACCAGGTGTTGGGCTCGGTGGGCCTGAGGCCGGTGTTGAGCTGATTCAAATGCAGGTACTGCCTAGCATTGCCTACAAAATTAATAAACAACATGCTGTTGGTGCGACCTTTGTTATGGCTGCATCATACTTCAGGGCGGAAGGTCTCGAGGCTTTTCAGGATCTGGGGTTTGCATCTGGTACAGGTAATATGACAAGCGGTAGCTGGGATTCCTCTTATGGTGCCGGTGTTCGTTTCGGCTGGTTAGGTAAGTTTGCCAAAGACGACAAGTTACGGTTTGGTGTTAATTATTCGTCACGTGTTTATATGCAGAAGTTAGATGCTTATAGAAATCTGTTTGCAGAACAGGGTGGCTTTGATATTCCGGAAAGTTATGCAGCAGGTGTTGCTTTTGATTTTACGCCAAAAATAACAGCAACCTTTGATGTGCAGCGAATTAACTGGAGCAAGGTGAAATCAATCGGTAACCCGGGACCCAATGCTGCAGATCCAAATAATTTGTTCCCGCTATGTCCAACAGGCGATACCACTAGTTGTTTGTTAGGCGGTGATAACGGTTTAGGTTTTGGCTGGACAGATCAAACGATTTATAAAATTGGTGCGAACTGGGATATTAATGATAAATGGAGTGCAAGAGCAGGCTGGAACTATGGTAAAAGCCCGATTAATCCGGACCAGGTTTTGTTTAACATGCTGGCACCGGCAACCCCTGAGCATCATTTAACGCTTGGCGTGGGTTATGAATTAAGTGAGACATTTGTTATTGACGGTAGTTTTGTTTATGCCTTTAGTAATGCTATTAGTGGTCCAACTGCGTTTCCTGTCGGTGGACAAGTCGGTGCACCAGGCAGTAGCAATGCCTCTATTGATATGACACAGTTATCAATCGGTGGTGCGTTAGGTATTCGTTTTTAATTAAGGGCTTATCCTGCCCTGAAATTTTTGACGTTTTTAAGAAGCCAGCTGCGACGAACAGCTGGCTTTTTTATCGGTTATATGTAGTCGCTTTGAATAGTTAGTTACATTCTTCAATGCTTATTACTTTGTAAAAATAAGTGTCAGTATGTTTTACATAATCAGTTTGTTCGTAACTGGATTTTTTCTTTTAAGCTTTTATATTATTGATATTCAAGCTTTTAAATTATTTGGCACAAATAATGCTGTAATATTTCCGAAATAACCTATTATTCATTTATGTGAAATGCTTAACAGAAGACAACTGGAGTTTTTAGTAATGGGGACAGACGATAATAATAAAT